>JBCBNR010000085.1:0-9367 GCA_039821665.1 Pseudomonadota bacterium | reverse complement strand
TCACGCGCAGGGCCTGTTGGCGGGTCCAGGCGCGTGATGACCGCAACCCAAGATCTTGGTGTGATGTTCGAACAACCTTGCGAAAGCCTCGACGACATCGCGGCCCTACGCCCGCTCCATCGCGCCCCGGTCAGCGTGGATGAAAGCCTGGTGACCTTGCAAGACGCAGCCCGCATCGCGCGCGATGGCCTGGCAGAAGTGTTTGGCATCAAGCTCAACCGCGTGGGTGGGCTGACCAAGGCCGTGCGCATGCGCGACCTGGCGCTGGCCCACGGGATAGACGCGTTTGTGATGGCCACCGGCGGCTCCGTTCTCGCTGACGCAGAAGCCCTGCACCTGGCCGCAACCTTTCCTCAGGGCACCTGCCTGGGCGTCTGGGCCTGCCAGGATATGCTGAGCGTTGACATCGCGGGCGGGCGTGGCCCGCGCAACCAGGCGGGCCACCTCACACCGAGCACCGCACCTGGATTGGGCGTCCACCCGGATGAGGCCACCCTCGGCCCCCCGTGTGCGGTCTACGGCTGATCGCCCCGCCCGCATCGATTTTCCAAAAATACTCCCGCGCGGAGCGCGCGCAAGACCGGCCCCACAGGGCCCACTACAACCCGTTCAAAGGCACCTTCAAAAACCGCGTCCCACTTTCGTCCGGTTCGGGCATCCGGCCTGCTTTCATGTTCACTTGCAAGGACGGGATGATCAGTTTGGGCATGGGCAAGGTCGCATCACGCGCCTCTCGCATGGCGATGAACGCCTCACGCGACTGCCCGGCACCTACGTGAATGTTGCTCGCGCGCTCCTCAGCGACGGTCGTCTCCCAGGCGATCTCTCGCCCGCCGGGGCCGTAATCATGGCACATGAAAAGCCGCGTATCGTCGGGCAGCGCCAGAACTTTCTGGATGGAATCATAGAGCTCTCCGGCATCGCCACCCGGAAAGTCGGCACGCGCTGAACCGCCATCGGGCATAAACAGCGTATCGCCCACAAAGGCCGCGTCGCCCATCACATGCACCATGCAGGCCGGGGTGTGGCCCGGGGTGGCCATGGCAAAGCAGGTCATCTCGCCCACCTGATAGGTGTCGCCTTCTTTGAACAGCGCGTCGAATTGGCTGCCATCCCTTTGAAAGGCAGTGCCCTCGTTGAATATCTTGCCAAAGACGTCCTGGACCTCTGTGATCTTCTCGCCAATGCCGATCCTGCCGCCCAACCGCTCTTGGATATAAGGCGCGCCCGAAAGGTGGTCTGCGTGGACATGGGTCTCAATAATCCACTCCAACCGCATCTGCCGGTCTTCGATATGGCGGATCAGCCGATCCGCATGGGCAGAGGTGATGCGGCCTGCGGCGTAATCGATGTCCATCACGCTGTCGACCACGGCACAAGCTGGGCTGGCCGGGTCTTTGATCACATAAGAGATGGTGTTGGTCACAGGATCGAAAAACCCCTCCACCTCGGGGGTGACGGAGGTCTGCAAGGCAGGATGGGTCACGGCGTACGCTCCTCTCTCAGGCGGGTGCGGCTGACCCAGCGGGCCGCCAACAAACCGACACTCAAGCTTGCCACAAAGAGTGCCACGTCCCAACGCCCTGTGCCAAGGGCGGGCAGGCTGGCACCTGGACAAAAGCCCGCGATCCCCCAGCCCAGCCCAAAGGTGGCAGAGCCCCACACCAGGGGCGCATCGATGTCGCGCCGGGTGGGCCACTGAAACCAGGCCCGAGGGCGCGCGCGCAACAGCGCATAGCCCGGTGCGCTGACCAGCAAAGCGCCGCCCATGACAAAGGCAAGGCTGGGGTCCCAAAGGCCCGCGATGTCAAAAAAGTTCTGCACCTTGGCCGGGTTTCCCATGCCAGACAGCATGATCCCAAACCCAAAGAGCGCGCCGATCAGGGCCAACACAAGCGCCCGCATCTTAGCCCCCAACCACATGGCGCAGGACGAACACCGTTCCTGCCGCCACCGCCATGAACGTGGCAACAGCCACCACCGAGCGGGCAGAGCCGCGGGCCAGACCGCACACCCCATGCCCCGACGGGCAGCCCGCGCCAAAATGCGCGCCGATCCCCACCAAAAGACCGCCCACCACCAGTTCCGCCGCGCCGCCGGGCACCTGGATGGATGGGGCGACCCCGAAAACCAGGGTGTAAAGCACCGGGCCGCTGAGCATTCCTAAGATCACCCAGACCCGCCACGCCACATCCTGCCGCGCGCGCGGCAAGATCAACCCGCCCAAAAGGCCGGTTGCCCCAAATATCCGGCCCTGCACGGCCATCAGCAGCACCGCGGCAAGGCCGATTATTGCCCCCCCGGCAAGCGAGGCCAGGGGCGTAAACGTCGTCTCCACCGTCTAAGTCTCGTCAGCGCAGGTGCTGAAGCCCACCAAGCGGTACAGGGGGCAAAACTTCATCCCGGCAGTGGCGATCAAAACCAGCCCGATCACTCCGCCCAGATAGGCCAGAACGCCGCCCAGGATGCCAAAAAACGCAAGAAGCAACAGCAAGATGCCCAGCGCGATGCGCACCATCCGTTCGGTGTGTCCAACATTGCAGGTCATGATCCGTCTCCCTTTTCTCTCCGTGCCAGACAGCATCAGTTTGCAAACCGACGCAAGGCTTACCATGACCTGGATCAACTGGGCTCCGGTTAGGCCCCGAAATAAGCCTGGGCCGAGGGGACGCGGCCATAGGTGAGATAGAAATCATCCAATTGCGGCGGGGCGACGCCCGCGACTTGCAATTGCACATGGGCTTGGCCCCGGTGATGGATTTGGTGCTGGAAGAGATGCAGCAACAGCGCGTCCACACGCTCGGCCACGGGGCCGCCTGCGCGCGCGGTGTCCCGGGTCTGCCCAAGATCGCCCGGGCGCAGCGCCTTGCAAAACCGCGCCAGCCGCTGGTCCACCTGCGCTTGGGCCGTGGCCAGCAGGCGCAGGTCCCATTCCACCTCGCGCTCGAACACAGCGCGGCCCACCCCGCCTGCCTCCAACGCATCCACATAATAGAGATCCACATCGTAGATGTGGTTCAGCGTCTCCGTGAGCGAGGGAAAGAAGCCCGGCGCGGGCGCGCTGGCCTCTTGGGAGCTGAGGGTTAAGGCCGCGCCATAAAGGGTCGCATTGGCCCAGGCGGAGTTTAGCGCTTGGGCCAGAAACGGCGCGTCCAGCAGCGCCATTAGGCCATCCGCGCGCCGTTGGGCACAGCACTGTCGGGGCCGAGCAGCACGATGCCGCCCTGCGCATCCTCAAGCCCAAGGATCAGCACCTCCGAGCGGACGGGCCCGATCTGACGCGGCGGGAAGTTCACAACGCCGATCACCTGTTTTCCGAGCAAGCTGTCGGGTGTGTAATGGGCCGTGATCTGGGCCGAGGATTTCTTCTCTCCCACCTCATCCCCAAAATCGACCCACAGCTTGATCGCGGGCTTTCGGGCCTCGGGGAAGGGTTCGGCCCGGGTGATTGTGCCCACCCGGATATCGACCGCCATAAACTGGTCGAAGGTAATCTCGTCACTCATCTTGCGCATCCATGCTGTGTTGAAGCTGCGCCAGCAATTCGGCGCGGGTGCGGTCGGCCATGGCCGCCATCTCTTGGGTCAGGGCCGCCAGGCCATTCTCGACCTCTCGGGCCGATTGTGCGGCGCGCAAGGCCTCCAGATGGGCGCGAAACAGCGTCTCGGCCTGACGCGCGGCCAGAGCCTCGAAGGCCTGCAACCGCTTAAGGTTTTGGGCCTGGACCTTGCGGGTCAACTCTTGGGGCGGGGTCAGCCCGTCCTGAAGGGCGCTTAGCAGCGCCTCAAGATCCGTGGGCGCAGTCACGCGCGGGCAAGCGCGGCCCCGCGCGCCCTCGCCGCTGCAACCGCGCGGCGCAGCAGGGGCGCAAAGCCTGTTCGGTCGTCCATCAACACCTCCAACGCCGCAGCGGTGGTTCCGCCGGGGCTGGTGACATTGACGCGCAACTGATCGGGGGGCGTGTCGCCCAGGGCCAATTGGCCCGCACCTGCCACGGTCGCCTTGGCCAAGGCCAGCGCCATGGGGGCGGGCAGCCCCTCAGCCTCGCCCGCAGCGGCCAGGGTCTCGATCAGGTGAAAGACATAAGCGGGGCCAGAGCCGCTTACGGCGGTCACCGCATCCATCTGGCCTTCATGCTCCAACCGCACGGTCTGGCCCACAGCCGCCATCAGCGTCTCGGCCAGGTCGAGGGCTTTGGGTGTGACCGCATCATTGCCCACAAGCGCTGAGATACCCTGCCCGATGGCCGCGGGCGTGTTGGGCATGGCGCGCACAATGGGCGAACCTGCCCCCAATGCCACCTCTAGACTGGTCAACGTGGTGCCTGCGGCGACCGAGACGAAAAGCGTCTCGCCCCCGCCCAGCCCGGCCACCGAGGGCAAGGCCGCTGCCATCATCTGCGGCTTGACCGCCAACACGCAAACGGCCGCCTGGTCCGGGCAGGCGCCGAAGGTGACCCCAAGGGCCGCGATGTCCTGAGGTGCGCCTGGGTCTATCACGGTGACGGCCTCGGGCCGCACGCCCGCCGCCAGCCAGCCGCGCAAAAGGGCCCCGCCCATTTTGCCGCAGCCCAGCATCACCACGCCGCGCGCATTGAGTTGATCAATCATGGGTGTCCCCCCGGTCACGCGACCGGGATGCGTGTTCAGGCCCGGCCGTAGGCTTCTGTCATGGCCACGTCCATGGCCTTGAGCGGGTCCTCTCCCCCCCAGCAGACCAGCTGAAAGGCGGGGAAAAACCGCTCGGCTGTCACCACGGCGCTGCCAAGCATATCATCGATCTGCATGGCCGAGGCTGTCGCCCCGCCCGCCAGGTTCAGACCATAGCGGTACACCATCAGCTTCTGCTCTGGCCAGAGGGTAAAGGCCCCGGTCCAACACTTGTCGTTCGCCCGCTCCATCGCGTGATAGAGGGCCGCACGCCGATCACTGGGCGGGTCCATGTCGAACGCGCAGATCATCCGCAGCGTCTCGTCATAGCCCGACCAGGCCAGCGTCAGGGAATAGGTGCGCCACGACCCTTCGATGGCAACTGCGATCTGATCATCGGCGATCCGATCGAAATCCCACTCGCGATGCTCGGCGAGGGTTTCGACGATGTCGATAGGGTGCATGTCTTCTGAGTAGAATTCGTGCTCGATGGCGCTCATAGCCTTAGCCCTCTTGATGTGGCCTCTGGCGGAGCGGACCCCGCTAGGGGCTGTGAGGTTTACCAGGGCACGTGTACTGCCTGTTTGTGCCCTACGAGATATGGTGGTGCACCCATCCCCACCTGTAAAGTGAAAAAAATGCGACTCCGCCTAAATTCGCGCAATAGACCGGGGCTGCTGAGCTTTGCACCACGCAAGCAAGGCGCCTGCCGCAAGAGGGGCAGACGCCGGGCGTGGCCGCGCAGATGGGGGGTGGGTGGAGAGACGTTAGCCTTTGGCGTCCAGCGCATCGAGGCGGGCTTTCAGCGCCTCATTCTCCTCGCGCGCCTTTTGGGCCATGGCGCGCACCGCGTCGAACTCTTCGCGGGTGACGAAATCACGGTCCGCAAGCCAGCGGTCCATCAGGCTTTTCATAGCCGTCTCCGCCTCGTCCTTGGCCCCTTGGGCCACGCCCATGGCGTTGGTCATCAACTGAGACAGGTCGTCGAAGATTTTGTTGCGGGTCTGCATGGCGCGTCCTCTCAAGCGTTGGCATTTATATGGGTCAGGCATCGGGCACTCTCAAGGGCAAAGCTTCGCCGCGCATCTTGACGGCAGGATGCCAGCTGGGGCACCCAACGCTCAGAGCAGCCCCGTGGGACCCCAGCCATGCTATTCGCCATTCCTTTTCCAGATATCGATCCGGCCCTGGTCACCTTTCGCATTGGCGACTTTGCCCTGCCCATTCGCTGGTATGCGTTGGCCTATATCGCAGGGCTGGTGCTGGGCCTGCTGTATGTGCTGGCGATGCTGCGCACCAAACGGCTTTGGGCAGGCGGCGCCGCCCCGCTGAGCCGGGCCCAAGCCGAGGATTTGTTGACCTGGATGGTGCTGGGTGTGGTGATCGGCGGGCGCTTGGGCTTTGTCGTGTTCTACCAACCCGCCTATTACCTTGAAAACCCGGTCGAGGTGCTGAAGGTTTGGCAGGGCGGCATGGCCTTTCACGGCGGCTTTCTCGGGGTCATCGTGGCGATCTTTCTGTTTTCCTGGCGCACGGGCGCGAATGCCCTCTCCGTGGGTGATCTGGTTGCCGCGGCGGCCCCTTTGGGCATCTGCCTGGGGCGCATCGCAAACTTTATCAACGGCGAGCTGTGGGGGCGGCCCACCACCCAACCCTGGGGCGTGATCTTCCCCGAGCCTGCAGCCCAGCTTTGCCCGCCCGAGTTTGGCGAGATCTGCGCGCGCCATCCCAGCCAGCTTTACCAAGCGGGGATGGAGGGGCTGATCCTGTTTCTCGTGATCGCCTGGGCGGTCTGGCGGGGCGGGGCCCTGCGCACGCCCGGACGGGCCATTGGTCTGTTCTTTCTGGGCTATGGGATTGCCCGGGTGATCGGCGAGGGGTTTCGCATGGCTGATCCTCAGTTCATCACCCGCGACAACCCGTGGGGCCACGTGATCCCGCTGGCGGGGGAGTGGGGGCTGACCATGGGCCAAACCCTGTCGCTGCCCATGGTGATCATCGGCCTGGTGATCCTCGGGCTCAGTCGCCGCAGAACGGCATGAGCCTAAACGACCTGATCCTGGCGCGCATCGCCACGGATGGGCCCTTGCGGGTGGATGAGTATATGGCGCTGTGCCTGACCCATCCGAGCCTTGGCTATTACACCACCCGCGACCCCCTGGGGCAGGCAGGCGATTTTACCACAGCCCCCGAAATCAGCCAGATGTTCGGTGAACTGGTGGGCCTATGGCTGGCGCAAACCTGGCTCGACCGGGGGGCGCCCGAGGGGATTCTGGTCGAACTGGGCCCTGGGCGCGGCACTTTGATGGCCGATATCCTGCGCGTAACTCGCGCTGTGCCGGACCTGCACGCGCGCCTGTCGGTGCATTTGGTGGAGGTCTCAGGGCCCTTGCGCGCGCGCCAGCGGGCCACGCTGGAGGGCCAGAGCATCACCTGGGTGGACCGAGTAGAGGATCTGCCGGACGCGCCTCTGTTCCTGGTCGCCAATGAGTTTTTTGACGCCCTGCCCATCCGCCAATTCCAAGCGACCGACGCAGGCTGGGCCGAGCGTTTGATCGGCGCAGAGGGCGCGCGCCTAAGTTTTGGCCTGGCACCCGCCAGCCAAAGCGCGCCCCTGACCCGGCGCTTTGGTCCGCAATCCCCTGGCACGGTGGTCGAAAGCTGTGCTGCGGCCGAGGCTGTCACGGCCCAGATCGCCGCGCGCCTGATCGGCCAAGGTGGGGCCGCGCTGATCATCGATTATGGCGCTTGGCAGGGCACCGGCGAGACGTTGCAGGCCTTGTGCGACCACAGTTTTGTGGACCCGCTCAGCAACCCAGGTCAGGCGGACCTGACGGCCCATGTGCAGTTTGCGCCGCTGGCACCTCAGCCACTGACCCGTGGCTTTGCCACCCAAGGTGCGTTTCTGGCGGCCCTGGGGGTGCGTGAGCGCGCAGCCCAACTGGCCCCGCGCGACCCCGGCGCACCGGGGGCTGCGCAACGCTTGACGGCACCCGACCAAATGGGCGACCTCTTTAAGGTGCTTGGCCTTGCGGCCCCCCGC
Source organism: Pseudomonadota bacterium (assembly GCA_039821665.1). Lineage (GTDB taxonomy): Bacteria > Pseudomonadota > Alphaproteobacteria > Rhodobacterales > Rhodobacteraceae > CANLSM01. Next base: position 1,675 of record JBCBNR010000085.1, on the reverse strand, counting down.
ACCCCGGCCCTGCCTGGATTGGAGCCTGTGACATGACCCTCGACGTCCTCACCGATGCGCAACTCGCGCCGCTGGCCCACGGGTTTTTCACCCGCACAGGCGGTGCATCCTCGGGCATTTACCGTGGGCTGAACTGCGGCCAAGGATCCGGCGATCAACGGGATGCGGTGCTCACCAACCGCGCCCGCGTGGCCGCCCACCTGGATCTGGCACCGGACCATCTGGTGTCGCTCGCGCAGGTCCATTCCGCCAAGGTGGAGGTGCTGAACGCCCCGCCCGACGCCCGCCCGGAGGCGGATGCCATGGTCACCACCACCCCAGGCCTCGCCCTGGGTGTGCTGTCAGCCGATTGCGCGCCAGTTCTGTTCGCGGACGCAAAACATCGGGTGATCGGGGCGGCCCACTCGGGGTGGAAGGGGGCCTTCGGTGGCGTATTGGAAGCAACCGTCGAGGCGATGATCGCCCTGGGTGCTGCGCGCGAGGATCTGCGCGCCGTGATCGGCCCGACCATCAGCCAGCGCGCCTATGAGGTGGGACCTGAGTTCTTTGACCGCCTGACCGCGGAGGATCCCCAAACCACGCGCTTTTTTGCCCAAGGTGACGGGGATCGCTTGCAGTTCGATCTTCCAGGCTACGCGCTCGGCCGCCTGACGGATGTGGGCGTGCAGGCCCATTGGACAGGCCATTGCACCTATTCCGACGAAGCGCGGTTTTACTCCTACAGGCGTGCCACCCACAGGGGCGAGACGGATTATGGTCGCCTGATCTCGGCCATTCGGCTGTAGACCCTTCAAGCCGTTGACGTCACATAGGTTTCGGGGCCTTGATGCCCGGGCCAGGAGGACGGGATCACATGCTACACTTTTCCGACGCCGAATTCGCACGCCGACGTCAGGCGGTGCTCGACCAGATGAGCGCCCGAGGGCTGGAGGGTCTGCTTCTGTTTGCACCCGAAAGCCAGTATTGGCTGTGCGGCCATGACACCTTCGGGTTCTGCTTCTTTCAATGTCTGGTGGTTACGCGCGACCAGATGGTGCTGCTCACCCGCTCGGCGGATTTGCGTCAGGCCCAACTGACCTCGACCCTGTCGGATATTCGCATCTGGAAAGACGGGGCGGATGCGAACCCGGCCCAGGATCTGGCCCGCCTCGTGGCGGAACTGGGTCTGTCACCCGCCCAAACAGGGGTAGAGACAGACACCCATGGGTTGACCGCCTGGAACGGCGCGCGGGTGGCGGCTGCACTCCCGCACTTGCACGACGCCTCGGATCTGGTGTCAGACCTGCGCCTTACCAAGTCGGACGAAGAGCTTGCCTATATCCGGTCCGCCGCGATCCTGTGCGACCGCGCGCTTGAAGACGCTTTGCCGCTGATCAAACCGGGCATGTCGGAGGCCGCCGTTCTGTCGGCCATGCAAGGGGCGGTGCTTGATGGCGGCGGGGATTATCCGGCCAACGAATTTGTCATCGGCTCGGGCGCGCATGCGCTGCTGTGCAGGTACCAAAGCGGGCGGCGGATTTTGGGCGCGCAGGATCAACTGACCTTGGAGTGGGCGGGCGTATATCGCCACTATCATGTGGCCGCCATGCGCACGGTGATCCTCGGCCCGCCACGCCCCGAACACGCCAAAATGCATGACGCCGCGTTAGAGGCGCTGCTGGCCTGCGAGGATGCT
>JBCBNR010000084.1:0-9491 GCA_039821665.1 Pseudomonadota bacterium | reverse complement strand
ATTGAGCGCGAAATTGCGTTTCACACTTGGGTGTACGAGACAACCGAACATCGGCTTTTGAATGACCATTGGACACGGTTGTCGAACCTCGTGCGGATCTACATGACGCTACATCACAACTTGCATGGATCACATGGTGTCTTCGGTGAAATGACCACGCGCTATCGCGACATTTCACGCAGCGATGACTTTGACGCCATGTTGGCCCACGTTGACGAACACATGGCGCAAGGTTTTGACTCCGTTCTAAAGGCGCTGAAGTAGTTTCACACAATCCTGATTTTCACGTCCACGCCATGCGTGTGTTTCTCTCGATTTCAATCGGGTCCAGTTCCACTCATGAACGGGCAGTAGTGCCCAAGACAATCGGCGCCCTGACAGCGCAGAGAACGTCAAATCGGCGGAGATGTCCCGCGACTTGTGAACTCGATGTCTCAGATTTGCGGCGCCAGCCGTGAATGGCAGCTATCCCCCCTGCCTAGCAGCGTGAAGTTTTACGCAAGTGCCAAGGAACCTGCGGTGCGAGCGCATGCAGCGCGGAAATCCAAGGTACACGTGGCGCTCTCTGCCGCTGTTCGCAACGCTCTGCGCAAAGCTCCGCTTTGACGCGCGCGTGCTCTTTCGCCCCCAGCCACAAGCGACCCCCTGGGTGAGGTGTGATTTTACGCTCGCTTTGGTCGGTATGCGCGGCTAGGACTTTGGCCCAACACCATAAGGGAGAGCACGGCGATGGACACGATACCTCACTTTTTGAATGGCGCGCGGGTTGTGAGCCCCTCTGGACGGCAGGCGGATGTGTTCAACCCCGCCACAGGCGAGGTGCAGGCACAGGTGCCTTTGGCTACCGGGTCCGAATTGGCCGAGGCCGTGGCCCAAGCCAAGGCCGCACAACCGGGTTGGGCGGCCCAGAACCCGCAAAAGCGCGCCCGGGCGATGATGAAATTCGTGGAATTGCTGCACCGGGACATGGACAAGCTGGCCGAGGTGCTTAGCCGCGAGCATGGTAAGACAATCCCGGACGCCAAGGGTGATGTGATCCGAGGGCTTGAGGTGGCGGAGTTTTGTATCGGCGCGCCCCATCTGCTGAAAGGCGAATACACCGAAGGCGCGGGCCCGGGCATCGACATGTATTCCATGCGCCAGCCTTTGGGTGTGGTCGCAGGCATCACACCGTTCAACTTCCCCGCGATGATCCCGATGTGGAAGTTTTGCCCAGCGATTGTCTGTGGCAACGCCTTTATCCTCAAGCCGTCCGAGCGGGATCCCTCCGTGCCCCTGATGTTGGCTGAACTGATGGTCGAGGCGGGCCTGCCCAAGGGCATCTTGCAAGTGGTGCATGGCGACAAAGAAGTTGTGGACGCGATCCTGGATCACCCCGACATCGCAGGGATCGGCTTTGTTGGCTCGACCCCGATTGCCGAGTATATTTACAGCCGGGGCTGTGCGAACGGCAAACGGGTGCAGTGCTTTGGCGGCGCCAAGAACCACATGATCGTTATGCCTGATGCGGATATGGAACAGGCCGCCGACGCGCTGATCGGTGCGGGATATGGCGCTGCGGGCGAGCGGTGCATGGCCGTGTCCGTGGCTGTGCCCGTGGGCGACGCAACAGCGGATCGCCTGATCGAACATCTTGTGCCACGGGTCGAGGCCCTGAAAATTGGGCCCTACACCGCAGGCGACGATGTGGATTACGGCCCGCTTGTGACCCGCGAGGCGCAAACCCGCGTGCTTGGTCTCATCGACCGGGGCGTGGAGGAAGGGGCGACCCTCGCCGTGGATGGACGCGGCTTTAAGATGCAAGGCTACGAAGATGGGTTTTTCGTGGGCGGGTGCCTCTTTGACAACGTCACCAAGGAAATGGACATCTACAAGACCGAGATTTTCGGCCCCGTGCTCAGCACCGTGCGCGCACAGTCCTATGAAGAGGCCTTGGGGCTTGCCATGGACCACGAATACGGCAACGGCACCGCGATTTTCACCCGCGATGGCGACACCGCGCGGGACTTCGCGAGCCGGGTGAACATCGGCATGGTCGGTATCAATGTGCCCATCCCAGTCCCACTGGCTTACCACACCTTCGGCGGATGGAAGAAATCAGCTTTTGGCGATTTGAACCAGCACGGCCCGGATGCGTTTAAGTTCTACACACGCACGAAAACCGTCACCTCGCGCTGGCCTTCCGGCATCAAAGAAGGGGCGGAATTTTCAATCCCAACCATGGGCTAATCCGGCCCCGTCCCTCCAGGCGCCGCTATTTGTAGTGCCTGGAGGATTGCCCCCAGGCGTGCATCAGCACCCCGACCGCATGGCCAAACTTTTGAACCGCCTTGGGCACGCCTGATAACCTGTTGAACGGCGAAAAGAGGATCCGGAACACGCCGAAGATTGCGGCGAAAGCAACGCCGAGCATTGCCTTGACGGGTTTTTCCTGTCTCTCGTACACCACGCTGTTGGATATGGCTTGGTCACGGCTGCGCTTGTACTGATAGGCCAGGGTAAACCGGCTAAGATCAGGATGATCGACGACAATGGCATCAGGCACCCAGCCCGTTTGCGCGCCAAGCTTCTGCGCATCACGCCAGAACTTGGTGTCCGTGCCGCCTGACATCCCAAAGCTCTCGTCAAATCGAAGCCCGGTCTGGCGCACAAAGTCGAGCCGACACAGCCAGTTATTGGTATAGATCGAGACCCCGGAGTCCGTTCCAGCCTGCACCTTGTCGAGGGAGGAGAGGTTCTTGCGCTGAAACCGATCTTGGAGGGCTCGCTTGACCAATCGCCGCTCGCGCTGGCTCTTTGTCTCGACCGGACCCAATAAAACAGGGCCGCCCGCCAGATCCAGATTGCGCGCAACGGCCGAGCTGTAGATCGCACAGAGCCAGTTCGGCAACGCTGTCTCGTCATCGTCAATGAAGGTCAGATAATCAGCGCCGAGAGCCAGTGCACGTGAAAGGACCGCATTACGAGCAAACGGAATGCCTGGCTGTGTCTCCAAACCTCGGATCACGTCATACCCCACCGACGCCAGATCGGCCTGTTCGAGGATTGGATCAATGGAAAGATCGTCGTCATTCTCGACCACGATGACGGTGACCTTTGCCTCCGGCACCGGGGTGAGGGCCTTGAAGGACAGCAAAGCGTCCAGCAACTGTTGTGGGCGCCTGCGGGTGACCAGACCAAGGGCGATATGATGCATGGGCTGCCCCAAATTTCGCTTGTTCTCCGTCACATAGCATCGATAGATATTTGTGGAAACTAGGAGTTTTTCCTGTGGATTTTGCCCTGACCGATGATCAGTCTGCCATGTACGACATGGCCTACGCCTTCGGGCAAGAGAGGATCGCGCCCTATGCGCGCGCTTGGGAACAGGCCGGGACCATCCCCCGCGAGATGCTGCGCGACGCGGCCACCTTGGGGTTGGCGACGCTCTATGTGCCCCAAGACAAAGGCGGCGTCGGCCTCAATCGCCTGGATGCCACCTTGGTGTTCGAGGCCCTTTCGATGGCCTGCCCCTCCGTCGCCTCGTTTATCTCGATCCACAATATGTGTGCGAACATGATCGCCAAACACGGCCCCGCGGAGATGGTCGAAACTTGGCTGCCCAAGCTGGCCAGCATGGAGGCTGTGATCTCCTATTGCCTTACCGAACCGGGCTCCGGTTCGGATGCGGCTGCGCTGTGCACAAAGGCCGCGCGCACGAATGAAGGCTATGCGCTGACAGGCACCAAGGCGTTTATCTCGGGCGGGGGGTATTCGGATCTTTACATCGTGATGTGTCGCACAGGCGAGGATGGGCCCAAGGGCATTTCAGCCATGTTGGTCGAAAACGGGCGCGAGGGGCTGAGCTTTGGCGGGCTGGAAGACAAGATGGGCTGGCGCGCACAGCCCACAGCGCAGGTGCAACTGGACGGTTGCGCAGTTCCCAGCGGCAACTTGATCGGCGAGGAAGGTCGGGGCTTTTCCTATGCTATGGAAGGCTTGGATGGGGGGCGATTGAACATCGCTGCCTGCGCCCTGGGGGGCGCGCAAGCGGCACTTGACGCGGCCCTTACCTATGCAGGCGAGCGCGAGGCCTTCGGCAAGACCCTCGATGGCTTTCAATCCATCCAGTTCAAACTGGCCGATATGGAAACGGAATTGCAGGCCGCAAGGGTGTTTTTGCGCCAGGCCGCCTGGCGGTTGGACACCGGCGCGCCGGATGCAACCAAGCATTGCGCGATGGCTAAGCGGTTTGTAACCGACACCGCCTTTCAGGTCGCAAACGAAGCGCTTCAGATCCACGGCGGCTATGGCTATCTTGCGGATTACGGGATCGAAAAACTGGTGCGCGATCTGCGGGTGCACCAGATCCTCGAAGGCTCGAACGAGATCATGCGGCTGATCACCTCCCGCGCCCTGTTGGCAGAGCGCAGATGACCGACATCACCCTTCTGAAGCGTGGTGCCATCGGGCACATCACCTTGCGCAGGCCGCAAGCCTTGAACGCAGTGACCTACGAGATGTGTATCGGCATCGAAGGGGCGTTGACCGCCTGGGCAGGCGACACGGACGTCAAAATGGTGGTAATCGACGCAGAAGGCGACAAGGCGTTCTCGGCCGGTGGGGATCTGCAGGCGATGTGGGACACAGGGCGCGCGGGCCAGTTCGAGTATGGCCGCCGCTTTTGGCGCGACGAGTATCGTTTGAACGCGATGATTTACAATTTTCCCAAGCCCTATGCGGCCTTTATGCAAGGTTTCACCATGGGCGGCGGGGTCGGTGTATCGTGCCACGGTTCGCACAGGGTGGTGTGCGAGACGAGCCAGATCGCGATGCCCGAATGCGGTGTTGGACTGGTGCCCGATGTGGGTGGCTCGCTGCTGCTTGCGCGCGCGCCGGGGCATTTGGGCGAGTATCTGGGCACAACGGGCGCGCGCATGGGGCCGGGTGATGCCATCTATGCGGGGTTCGCCGATTACTACGTGCCCCGCGCCGCTTGGCCCGATCTGATCGAACGGCTGAGCCAGACCGGGGATTGGGACGAGATCGATCGCGCCGCGCAACCAGCGCCTGAGGCGCAGATCGCCAAAAACCAGGCGCTGGTCGACCGGCATTTTGCCGGTGCCAGCGCGCGCGACATCGTCAACGGATTCGACGGATCCGAATTTTGCACCCTAGCCGAGGGTATGATGCGCAAAGCTGCCCCCCTATCGGTGTCAGCCACCGTGGATCTGGTGCGCCGGGTGCGGGCCTTTGAGGCCATCGAACCTGCGTTGGAGATGGAGTATCGATTTACCGCACGCGCGGCAGAGCATGGGGATTTTCTCGAAGGCATCCGGGCGGCGGTGATCGACAAGGACCGCCAGCCGAACTGGCGCCACACGCGGCTGGAGGATGTTAGCGCCCTGGATGTCAGCCGGATGCTGATGCCACTCGGCAAAGACCGGCTAAATCTGGACAGCTGAGGGGTTTGGGGCCACAGGCGGGACCGTTTGAGTATTTTTGGAAAATCGATGGGGCATGGGGATGCGCCCAAGGGGCAAGGGAGGCTCGCAATGGACATCGGCTTTATCGGTCTGGGCAATATGGGGGCCCCGATGGCGCAGAACCTGGTTGCGGCCGGGCACAGGATCACGGGGTTTGATGTGGCGGGCGTAACGCCAGAGGGCGTGCCCCTGGCCCCTTCGGCAAGAGAGGCCGCACAGACCCGCGATGTGGTGATCACCATGCTGCCCAATGGGGCAATTTTGCGCGATGTGGCCGCAGAGATCTTGGACAGCATGCGCGCAGGCAGCGTTCTGATAGATTGCTCCACCGTGGATGTGGCAAGCGCCGTGGACGTGGGCGGGTCCGCAGGCGCGCAGGGCATTGGTTGGGTCGATGCCCCGGTTTCTGGCGGGATCGGAGGGGCCCAGGCCGGCAGCTTGACGTTTATGGCCGGTGGTTCCGGGGACGATTTCGCAACCGCCCTCCCACTTTTCGAGATCATGGGTCAGAAAGCTGTGCATTGCGGCGAGGCCGGGAACGGACAGGCGGCAAAGATCTGCAACAACATGATCCTGGGCATCACCATGATCGGCACATGCGAGGCCATCGCCCTTGCCGACACCTTGGGGTTGGACCGACAGAAACTGTTTGACGTGGTCTCGACCTCCTCGGGCCAATCTTGGTCGATGAACACCTATTGCCCCGCCCCGGGTATCGGCCCCGAAAGCCCCGCTGACCGGGACTATACACCAGGCTTTGCCGCGGCCCTGATGCTCAAAGACCTGCGCCTGTCCCAAGAGGCAGCTCAGGCCAGTGGGGCCGCCACACCCTTGGGCACGCACGCCACAGCACTTTACCAAGCGTTCGTGGAGGCGGGTTTGGGAGACAAGGATTTTTCAGCCATGCTGCCCCATTTGGCGCAGATGGCGCGCGCGCAAAGCTGACCGCGCGCGCACCCCCAATTCGGATCGCCGTTGACACAAAACTGAGACGCAGATCCTCTACCCGAAAGAGGTAATTCTTTTTGGGAGAGTGATTATGGGAATCTGGTGCAAGCCGTCCTTTGTGTTCGGAACCTTCAAGAGCGATGTTTTGCAAGGTGGCCCAGGGCGCGATGTGATCTTCGGGTTTTTCGGGGATGATCACATCACCGCGGGCGGCGGCAATGATCGGATCTTTGCGGGTTTTGGCGATGACGTTGTGCGCACCGGTGCCGGCAGTGACTATGTCAATGGCGGGCGTGGGTTTGACACGGTGGTCTATGACGGCTCTGCCGATGATTACGCTATGGTCAAAACCGGTGCGGGTCGTTGGGCCCAAACCAAGGTCAAAACACTCGATCCCAGTGGCGGTGTTAGCGAGGTGGACACCTTGCGCGCGATCGAGGCGGTGCGCTTTGAGGCCGATGCTTATACCCTGTTTCTTGATGGGCGGAACAACGCGGTTTTGGCCCGGGATGATACGGCCCAAACGGGCGAAAACGCGCCTTTGGTGCTGAGCACCGCAGATCTGATCGCCAATGACCGCGAGTTCGATGGCGATACCATCACAATCGTGTCGGTGGGACCATCGGCGGCGGGCGCCAGCGTCAGCCTTGCGGGCGGGCAGATCACCTATGACCAAGGCACCCTGTTCGATGGGTTGAAAGCGGGCGAGGTCGCCACCGACAGCTTTACCTATACCGTTGACGATGGCTTTGGCGGGACGGCCACAGCGACCGTCACAGTGACGATCACTGGAACGGATGATGCACCGGTGCTGAACGTGCCCAGTGCTGTTACCGTGGACGAGAATACACCCTTTGTGACCACCGCTCTTGCCTCTGACGTGGACAGCGCTCAGCTAAGCTTCTCGATCACTGGCGGGGAAGATGCGGGCCTGTTCGACCTCAGCGCCACGGGCGAGTTAAACTTCCGTGCGGCCCCGGATTTCGAGACGCCGCTGGATGCGGACCTAAACAACATCTACCTGGTCGAGATCGGCGTTAGCGATGGGACCACGACCACCACCCAAAGCATAGAGATTACGGTCGCAGACGTGCTTGAAGTGCCGGTGATCACCGCGCGCATCAACGAAATTCATTATGACAATGCAGGCACGGACACGGGCGAGTTTGTGGAGATCCGCGTGGCCAAGGGCGACGATGTCTCGGCCGCGTCCCTGGTGCTTTACAACGGGTCGAACGGGGAGGTCTATAACACGGTGGCCCTGCCCGCCTCGCCTAGCGGCACGGATGCAGATTTCGACTATTATGTGATCGATTTCCCGTCCAATGGCCTTCAAAACGGCGCGCCCGATGGGCTTGCCCTGGTCAATGGTGCGCAGGTGCTGGAGTTTTTGTCCTACGAGGGCACACTTAGCGCGGTGGACGGGCCAGCGGTGGGGCAAACCTCCACCGATATTGGCGTGGCCGAGAATGGCGGCACCTTGGTGGGCCAGTCCTTGCAGCGCCAAAGCGATGGCAGTTGGGATACCCCCAGGGCAGAGACAAAGGGCACTGACAACACCCCCCCGCCGGTGGCCACGAATGCCCGCATCAACGAGCTGCACTATGACAATGCGGGCGGGGATGTGGGGGAATTCATCGAGATCCGCACGGATGCGGGCACCGATGCCTCTACCCTAACAGTGGAGCTGATCAACGGCTCCAACGGCAGCCTTTACAACACGCTTGCCATCGCCTCGGCCACGAAGACCAGCGATGGCACCTTCGACTATTATGTCTTCGATCTGCCCTCCAACGGCCTGCAAAACGGCGGCCCGGATGGGGTTGCATTGATCGAAGACGGCGCAGTGGTGGAATTTCTGTCCTATGAGGGGACGTTTACGGCCACCTCCGGGACGGTCGCAGGCCTGACCTCCACCGATATCGGCGTGGCTGAGAGTTCGGGCACACCCGCGGGTGCCTCGCTCCAACGCCTAAGCGCCACGGACTGGGCGCCCGAGCAAGCCGAGACAAAGGGGGCTGCCAATGCAGCGCCAGCCTTTGCTGGGCGCATCAACGAGCTTCACTACGACAATACGGGCGGGGATGTGGGCGAGTTCATCGAAATCCGCACCGATGCGGGTGTGGATGTCAGCGGCGCATCGGTCGAACTGCTCAATGGCAATGGTGGTTCGGTCTACAACACGCTGAACCTGGGTTCTGCCACGAAGAGCAGCGACGGGACCTTCGACTACTATGTCTTCGATCTGCCCTCCAACGGTTTGCAAAACGGCAGCCCAGATGGCCTGGCGCTGATCAACAACGGCTCGGTGGTGGAGTTCCTGTCCTATGAGGGCACGTTTACCGCGACCTCCGGTGCTGCTTTGGGCCTGACCTCCACCGATATCGGGGTTGTCGAAGGGGGGGGGCACGCAAATCGGCGAGTCCCTACAACGGTTGGATGGGGATGCGTGGGACGCGCCCCGGGCCGAGACCAAGGGCAGCGACAATGCCAGCACCGTGGCACTGAATGCGCGGGTCAACGAGGTGCATTACGACAATGTCGGCGGCGATGTGGGCGAGTTTATCGAAGTGCGCACAAACGTGGGCGCGGATGCCTCGCAGCTTGCGCTGGAACTGGTGAACGGCAACAACGGATCGGTCTACAACACGCTTGTGATTGCTGATGCAACGAAAGTTTCGGATGGCACGTTTGACTATTATGTCTTCAATCTGCCCGCGAACGGCCTGCAAAACGGATCGCCCGACGGGATTGCCCTGTCCAATGACGGGGCGCTGATCGAATTTGTGTCCTATGAGGGCAGTTTCTCGGCCGCCGATGGCATCGCCGCTGGGGTTACGTCCACCGACATAGGTGTGGCCGAGTCCGGCAGCACAGCCATCGGCCAGTCGCTTCAGCGTCTCGATGGGGATGTGTGGGACAGCCCGCGGGCCGAAACCAAGGGGGCGGACAACACGCCGCCGCCCATGCCCACCCTGATCTCGGCCATTCAGGGGGATGGTGATGAAAGCCCCCTTCTGGGCAGCGTCGTCACAGTCTCGGCGGTCGTAACAGCCACGGTGAACAACGGCTTCTTCG
>JBCBNR010000083.1:0-9587 GCA_039821665.1 Pseudomonadota bacterium | reverse complement strand
TGGTCCATATCACCCGCCTGGCAATCCCGGCGATAGCGCCGCACCCGGGCCCGGTAATCCGCTTTGAAATCTGTATCGTGTGCCATCAGAGCGGAGACGAGCACGCCGTGCTCTGCGCGAAGCAATTCACGGTCCCTCACCAAGGTCACACGGGCAAGACTGTCGCAATACTGTGGGTCTAGTGCGCAAGCCCGACCATAAAATCGGGTCATCTCGCTCAGACGGTTGGAGCGATCGGAGAGACGGTAAGCTTCGAACTCGTAGTCGCCCCCTAACCAAAAGCACGCTTGGGCATGGTCTGCCGCACAGGCCCTGCGAAGGAAAGAATGGGCTGTGTCGATCAGGTCCTTTTCCGCCGAACTGCGGCGGGCCTGTTGTGCAAGGGCGCCACCGTACCGAAAGCACGCCTCGGTGTCGTCCCTTCCGCATGCGAAAAGAAACAGTGCTTGTGCACGGGCCCGATCCTCCCGCTCGCCTTCGAACCGTCCGGCGTCTTGCGTAAGAAGTTCCGCCTGTAGGCGACAGGCGATCACCTCGCCGTTCGAGCATGCGTCCTGCACAAGCGCCAACCGCTCATCCGGAGCACGCTCGACATCGCCAACCGTAAGTCGCAGGCATCCTTCGCGCATCCCTGCGTCGCACGCCTGCTGGTACAAACGGCGCGCCACTTGTTTGTGCGGGCTGACCTGCCTCATCTGAGCGATGAAAAGACAGGCCGCACCGTCACCTGCATCGCATGACGGCCGCAACACATAGGCACCGAGCAAAGACCGTTGAGGCGTCGCCTCAAGCGCATACAAACGCGCCAATTGATGGCAAGCGTTAGGGGCGCCGTCAGAGCAATCCCTGCGCAGTTGTGCCGCTTTCGGGCGCACGTCATCGGAAAAGTCTTGGTCGGCAACAGGATCAAACGGGTCGAGCGCGTTGGCCGCGCGGTCCACCTGCACCCAGAACCGACGAAAGCAATACGCCTGTGGCGCGCCGCAGCCCAGTTCGTGAACGTGGTCCAACCGTGCGATGTTCGCGTCCGTCGCAGGGAGGCTCTCAAGCAATCGTGCGGCGTCGTTGCAGATGCGCCCAGGGCGGGTCATACAGCCACGCGCCAGAAGGTCTGCTTGCATACTGGTGTCGAGCTTGTCTTTCTGGATCACCCAAATGCACGCTTGCGTCTCGCCTCGATCACAGCTCTCGCGGATCAACGCTTCGCCGCGCGCGATATCCCTCTCAATCCCGTCGCCAACGATGTGTTTTTGGCCTAAAAGGAAACAGCTCAGAGGTTCGCCTGATGCACATTGGTCCGAGTATGCCGCTGCCCGCTCTGCCGGGGTTTTCGGCGCTCTCGAACAGGCCAATTTCGATTTGAGCCGACACGCGCGTTCCAAAATTCTATCTGCATGTGCTGTATCAACGGCGAAGGGGCCTTGGCCCAATCTCAACGCAGTTGCAAGACGATTACAGCTGTCTGCATGGTCGTTTTCGCAGGCCTCTGTAATCACCTCAAAATAGGGGGCATGTCCCTCGTAGCGCCCCGATGCCGCGTCGATCCGCCAGTTCCACGAGGTTTTGACACACGCGTCGGGATCGCGGGCGAAACAGGCTGTGACATAAAATGCGAAAGCAAGATGTTCGTCCTTCCAGGTGCCTTCACCATCCTCGTACATGGCGCCAAGCGTCGTACACGCGCTCCAATCTTGGGCGACACACGCTTTACGAAGACCTTGCGCCTTTGCCCGCGCTTGCACTTCAAAGAACAAGTCCGTTTCGGGGTGCAAAGCACGCTCCACATCGGTTTTGCTGCGCTGATCACTGGCAGCGCCCCGCGCGGCAACCAGGGCCGCGCGCGTCTCAAGGACCTGTTCGCGCAAGCGCCGTACCTGCTCAACTGTCAGCGTCTCAAGCTTAGTTACCTGATTTGACTGAGCTCCCGCGGTGAGCGGCAGCAAAACACCCATGGCAGCGACCATGCAAAAGACTGCCACGGTCAAGACGATATGGCGTGCAGTTTGCCCGATTGAACGAAAGACGATCATAGAAACTCGCTTGTGATGCCTTGTGGGCAGGAGTGTGGCGAACACGGTCCGTCTTTGGCGCGATCAGCCCCAGAAAACCACAACACGCCCGCTGTTGCCACATCCCGACTGTGACCCTTGCCCGGTTTGCGATGAAACGCGGCGCGGGCCGGGCGTTTCCTGGGTGTCCCGTGTTTTCAACACCAGTGATGCCACTGTGGTTGGAGGGACCTCCACGCCCTCCAGCCGCAATTTCGGCGCTGCTCGCAAGGCCGCGACGGGCGCGCAAAACGCTGGCCTGTGCAACAGCGCGGTTTGCGGCCCAAGCCGATCAGAACCCCATACGCTGCTCAATGGCCCGCGCCATGCAACAAGCGAAACACTTGGCGCATGCGTTATCATCTGGTAGCGTTGACCCTCCGGAGTGGCGCCACCCGCGACACCCCGTTCCTTCGGCGGAAAGGACTTGTGGCGATGACCCGTATGCTTTGCTCCCTCACAGCCCTTGGGCTTTTTGCGCTGACATCTCTGGCTTCGGCCACCGATACACCGCAGCCCGCCGTCGCCCTTGGCGATGTGGAGCATGGCCAAGCGCTTTATAAAAAAGAGTGTCGGGCGTGCCATGGCCCCACGGCGAAAGGTGTGTCGAGCTACCCCAAATTGCGGGGACATACGGTCGAGTATCTGGTCGACAAACTTGAACGTTATCGCAAGGGCGAAAAGTTTGGCCCCAACACCCCGCTGATGGCCCCGAAAGCCAAAAAGCTTTCTGACGAAGATATTTTGAATCTGTCCACGTTCATTACGTCCCTGGACAGTTAACTAAGAAAGTACCGAGGCCCGCGTCACGAGTTCCGATCCCATCGAGCAGCTAAAAAAGCTTGGGAGGAGCAAAATGACTATTGTTAAACTTTCCCTGTCCGTGGCGCTTGCGCTGGGGACGTGTCTAGGGGCCACGCCCGTTCTGGCGCAAAACACCACGAGTTTGAGCCACACCGTCATATTGGAAGACTTGGAAAACCCGTGGGACATGGCATTCCTGGATGACGGGACGATGTTCTATACGGAAAAATGCCTGGGCCTGTCGGTTCGCATGCCCTCGGGCGAGACCAAGGCCCTGTTGGGCATGGGCGGGGTCGATGGCTATGCCTCGAATGCGGACGATCTGTTCTGCGAAGGCCAGGCCGGGATGATGGGCGTGGCGGTCGATCCTGACTTTGCCGACAACCGCCGCATTTACGTCTATTCCACCTCTAACATGGTGACCCCACACACCAACCGCCTGATGCGCTTTGAGGTCAGCGACGATTTCTCGGGCGTGTCCGAGCGCACGGACATCGTAGAAGATGTGCCCTATAAAATGGCCGCATCCGACCATCCGTTTGGCGGCCCTGGCGCCCATAATGGCGGGCGCGTGCGGTTCAATCCGGCGGATGGATTTTTGTATCTGACCACGGGCGACACCCATAATGGCGAGGTGCCCCAAAGCCCGACCCTGATGGGCTCGAAGATCATTCGCATCGACACCGATGGCACGCCTGCGCCGGGGAACACACCGCCCGTGGGCTTTGACAAGCGCACATTTACCTATGGCCACCGCAATGTTCAGGGCATCGCCTTCAACCCAGCAAACGGCGATGCCATCGCCGCCGAGCATGGGCCCTGGCACTCGGACGAGATCACGGTGCTGCGCAATGGCGGTAACGCGGGCTGGGATCCGCGCCCCAACATGGCAGGCCGTGGCGATTGTCCCGATGGCTATTGCGGCTATAGCCCCAACCAGATGGTGGGGGAAAACCGCTTTGCCCGGGCGTCGTGGATGCCGATGACCGACTTTGCCACCTATCCGGACGCCATGCCGCCGATTTGGAACAACAATGGCTGGTCTCAAGGCACCTCGTCTGCTGCCTTCTTGGAAGGCGAGGCTTGGGGCGACTGGAACGGTGCCATGGTCGTGGGCCTGATGGGCATCGGCTTTGGGGGTACGCCCCTGGGCCAGCGCATCGACGTGATCCAACTGACCGAGGATGGCAAAGAGGTCATGGATGTGACCGAAATGACCCTACCGATGGAGCCTGGCCGCTTCCGCTCGTTGGTGTTGGGTCCTGATGGCAGCCTTTATGCGGCCGTGGATGAGGGCATGATCCACAAGATCACACCCTAAACTACCAAAACCGCAGCGCCGCCGTCCCGGGCGGCGCTGTTTGACGCCCATCTCAACGGCCCAGGACGAAGTCTACGGGGATCTCGAAGGCCTGGTCGTCTACCCGCACGACATAAATCCCGGCCTCCAGCGACCAGTCGATATCCGTACCCACCCCGGACATGGTCGCACTGCCGCGCATGAAGCGGCCATGGGTGAAGTACAGCTGCCGGGCAAACCCGTTGGGAAACGTAACCACCACAGTGGCATCTCCGCCGCGTGCGCGTGCAACCGCAGCCTTGCAACGGCCCAAGGACTGGCCCTGCTCTTGCGCACACAAAATCTCGCCACGCGCATCGAAATCACCGGTGCGGGCGCGGGCACGGCTGGTGTCGAGACCGGTGGGAACGTGACCGTCCGGGCCTTGGGCAGGCCTAAGATGCTGGGCCTCGATATGCCCTCGCGGCCCTTTGCCCAGGGCTTTGACACGGCACCACAGAACCGAGTCGAAAGACGCACAGCCTTCGTTGGCGAACACGTCGCCCGGGGTCGGGCGTGCCAGCGGCTCTGCGCGTGCCGAAGGGGAGTGTACGAGGCGCGCCTCAGTGCCCACGACCTCCAACCGCCTTGGCCCACCCTCATCTGGCGCGCGATGCGCATGGGCATGCTCCAAAGCCACGAAAGTGGCGCAAACTGACAAAGCTGCGGCGAGGGGCAAGAGGGTGGTGCGCATCGGGTCAAGCCTGGCATTTGGACAGGGACGGCGGCAAGATCCGCTGAGGCTAGCGGTCCGCACCAGCTGCGGTCAAGGACACGCCCCCTCGACAGATCGCGCGCCTAGGCCCAAGACTGGGCATGCGCACCTGTTGGAGGCAAAACCCATGTTCCGTGTGGCAGTCCTAAGTTTCATGCTGGAAAGCAACCGCTTTGCCCCTGTCACCACGCGCGCGGATTTCGAGCACGGCACCTGGCTGGAAGGGCAAGAGATCCTGACCGATGCCGCCAGCCCCGCCCCACGCCAATGCGCCGAGATGCCCGCGTTCTTAGCCGAGATCAAAAAGCGTTTGGAGGTGGAGATCGTGCCCATCCTCGTGGCAGGCGCCGAGCCGGGTGGCCCGTTGGACGAAGCCGTGCTGACAGAGGCCCTGGATGCGGTACGCACTGGACTGGCCGAGGGCGGGCCCATTGACGGGGTCTTCGTGGCCAGCCATGGGGCCATGGTTGGCGCACAGACCTTGGACACCGATGGTGCCCTGTTGGCGGCTGTGCGCGCGTCGGTGGGCCCGCAGGTCCCCGTCGTGGCCACGCTCGATCTGCATGCCAACCTGTCCGATCAGATGGCACAGGCGGTCGATTGTCTTATCGGGTATCGCACCAACCCCCATGTGGATCAGGCGGATGTGGGACGCGAGGCGGCGGTGCTACTGTCCCGCATGCTGACCGGCACCCGGTTTCACATGGCCTATCTGCGCCTGCCGCTGACCCCTGCCAGTGTCACCCTGCTGACCATGGGCATCCTGCCCTATGCCAATGCGGTGGCCGAGGCCGCAGGGCTGACCGATCCACAGGGCGACATCGCCAATGTCACCGTGCTGGGCGGGTTCGTCTATTCCGACACGCCCGACAATGGCATCGCGGTGATGGTCACCGCCACCTCGCAAACCGTAGCTCAAAACACGGCGGCCCGCTTGGCCGGGCAGCTTTGGGCAAAGCGGGCAGAGTTTGTCCACGCCCTCACCCCAATCAGCACGGCGGTGGCCGCTGTAACAGCCCCCGATGGCGCGCGCTGGATCCTGTCGGACAGCGGCGACAACCCTGGCGGTGGGGGGCGCGGCACGTCCACCGATTTGCTGCGCGCCCTGATCGCGGCCAAGGCGCAAAACGTGCTGTACGGTCTGTTCATCGACCCCTTGCTCGCGCGCGACGCCACCCAGGCCGGCCTCGGCGCCGACATCACTGCGCAGTTCCTGCGCGAAGGCTCCGACAGCTTTGGCGAACCGTTTTGCGCCCCCGCTCAGGTCGCAGCACTCAGCGACGGGGCCCTTGTGGGCCGGCGCGGACTGGTCGCGGGCCGCAAGGTGGCTTTGGGGCCAACAGCAGCCTTGCGCATCGGTGGCATCACAGTCGTTGTTGCAAGTGCGCGCAAACAATGCGCCGAACCCCGCTATTTCGAGCATTTGGGCCTGGATCCCGCCGCCTTCCGTGCCGTGGTCGTCAAAAGCCGCGGGCATTTTCGCGCAGGCTTTGACGAGTTTTTCGCCCCCCACCAAGTGATGGAGGTGGATACCAAAGGGCTGACCAGCCCGATCCTGAGCAACTTCGACTTTAAAGGGCTGCCGCGCCCGGTCTTTCCCCTCGACCCAGACGCCCCCTGGCACCCGCCGGACTGGGCCCGTCCCTGTCTAAAGGCTCAGCGTCTTTTGCCCTAGCACCCGTTGCTATTGGCTGAGATGATCGATAAGCGCACCCAAAAACCCCTCGCACGCGGCAAGCTCATCCCGGGTGATGTACTCATCCGCCTTATGGGCGCGATCGATGTCGCCTGGTCCGCAGACAACCGTCGGAACGCGACCGGTCTTGCTGAACAATCCCCCTTCGGTCCCATAGGCCACCTTGCGGTGGTCGTTGCGCCCGGCCAATCGCTTGGCCAGCACCACGATGTCCTCGTCCGGGGCGGTGTCCAGCCCTGGATAGGAAATCAGCGTCTCCAACTCGATCCCCGCCTCCGGGCTGATGGCCTGCATGGGTGGCAACAGCGTCTGGGTTGCAAAGCGCTGCATTTGTGCCGCCATGGCGTCGATATCCTCGCTGGGCAGTGCGCGAAACTCGAACTCGAACACGCAACGTTCGGGCACAATGTTCAGCGCCTCGCCGCCCCGGATCAGGCCCACATGGGTGGTAGTAAAGGGCACGTCGAACAACGGGTCGCGCGGCCCGCTCTCTTCCACTTCGCGACCAAGGCGGCGCAACTCCACCAAAAATTCGGCGGCCACATCCACCGCATTCACGAAATGAGGCGCACGCGACGAATGGCCCGGCGTGCCTGTGACCACGCAGCGATAGGCGCGCTTTGCCTTATGGCTGGTGACCACATGCATCCCAGTCGGCTCGCCCACGATGCAGCCCAAGGGTGGGACAGACCACGTGGCAAGCTGGGCAATCAGGTCGCGCACGCCCAAACACCCCACCTCCTCGTCATAGGAAAAGGCGATATGCACCGGCGCCGTCAGCTGTGCGGCCGCAAGCTTGGGAGCCATGGCCAAGCAACAGGCCAAAAACCCTTTCATATCCGCAGTGCCACGCCCTAAGAGCTTGCCCGCACGCTCTGTCAACGCAAACGGCGGGCTCGACCAGCTTTGCCCCTCCACCGGCACCACATCCGTGTGGCCCGACAGGATATAGCCCGGGCGGTCAGTTGGCCCGAAGCTGGCCAGCAAATTGGCCTTCTGGCCACTGGCATCGGGGATCCGCTGCAGCCGCGCGCCCAAGGGTTGCAAGACGCCCTCAAGATACGCGATCAGATCAAGGTTCGAGCGGTGGCTGACCGTCTCAAACCCCACAAGCGCGCTCAGATGCGCCACGCTCGCGCCAGCAACATTGGATGTCATGCCCGCGGTTTCCTTACGCCATGTGCCCAGGAAAGATGCAGAAAAAGCCAGCGGTTATCCAGCCCCGCGCTGCGGCCTGAGGCCATGCGCCGCTGTTTGCGGCAGAATGAAGAGCGATTGAAACGTCACCTCAGAAAATGCTTTCCAGAAGTTTAAATTTGCGCCTAACGTTAACCAAGTGCTGTTGGCGTTGTCCCTACGTAGGTCCCGCCGAAAGTCTCCAAAAGCTTCTAACAGGGAGTACTATTGATGTTAAAATTACTGTCTGCTGCCACCTTCACGGTGGCCATGGCGATGGGTGTTTGTGCCACAGCCGAGGATATCACCATCGCGGTGGCCTCGGAGGTGACGGCCATGGACCCGCATTACCACAACACCGGAAACAACAACCAAATTGTGGGCCTTGTCTATGACCGCATGCTGCACCAGGACAGCAAGCAGCAGCTTGGCCCTGGCCTCGCGGTGGAGTGGGGCCCGATTGCCGATGATCTTTGGGAATTCAAGCTGCGCGAGGGCGTGACCTTCCACGACGGCTCGGCCTTCACCGCCGAAGATGTGGTGTTCAGCTATGAGCGGGTGCCGAACGTGCCCAACAGCCCGTCGTCTTTTGCCACCTACACCGCTGGCATTGCCGAGATCATTGTGGTCGATGATTTTACCATCCAGTTCCGCACCAATGGTCCCTATCCGCTGCTGCCCATCGATCTGTCGACCATTCAGATCGTGAACTCTGACAACCCGGATGCCACCACCGAGGATTACAATTCAGGTGCGGCCAGCATAGGCACCGGCCCCTACAAATTCGTCAGCTACACACCAGGCGAAAGCATCGTGTTGGAGGCGAATGCCGATTACTGGGGCGGTGCGCCTGAGTTTGATACCGTCACCTACCGCCCCATCAGTTCGGATGCAGCACGGGTCGCGGCCCTGCTGGCGGGCGATGTGGACGTCATCTCTGGCGTGCCCACATCCGACATCGCGACGTTGGAGGACAACCCCGACATCGTGCTGAGCCAGGGCGTGTCGAACCGGGTGATCTATCTACACGTGGACAGCAAGCGCGTCTTCTCGCCCTTTGTCACCGACAATGATGGCAACGAAATCTTCAATCCGCTGCAGGATGTGAACGTGCGCAAGGCCATTTCTATGGCGATTGACCGCGACACCATCGTTGAAGAGGTGATGGAAGGCATCGCCATCCCTGCAGGGCAGGTGCTGCCCGAAGGCTTCTTTGGGATCTCCGAGAACATCGATGTGCCCGAGTATGACCCTGAAGGCGCGCGCGCCCTGTTGGCCGAGGCAGGGTATCCCGATGGGTTCCGCCTGACCATCCACGGCCCCAATGATCGTTATATCAACGACGAGCAGATCGCCCAAGCGATTGCCCAAATGCTGACCCGCGTGGGCATCCAGACCGAGGTCGAGACGATGCCGCGCTCGGTCTATTTTGGCCGCGCTACGGGCGACGAGAACGGCTCGGAGTTCTCCTTGATGTTGGTGGGCTGGGGCTCGGGCACGGGCGAGGCCTCATCGCCCTTGCGTGCGCTGTTGCACACCCGCGATGACGAGACCGGGCTGGGCCGCACTAACCGGGGCCGCTATTCCAGCGCGGCCTTCGATGCAACCCTTCAACTGGCGCTGAACACGGTGGATGACGCGCAGCGCCAAGCACTGCTGGCACGGGCCACCGAAATTGCGATGCGTGAGGTTGGGATCATCCCGACCCACTTCCAGGTGAACACCTGGGGCACGCGCAAAGGGTTGTCCTACGAGCCTCGGACCGATGAATACACGCGTCCCACAAACGTGATCAGCGACTGATCAAAC
>JBCBNR010000082.1:0-9658 GCA_039821665.1 Pseudomonadota bacterium | reverse complement strand
GTTCAATTGGTGCCATAGGCGACCAGGGCGTCAGCCACCTTGCGATAGCCCGCCGCTTTCAATCCGCCGATCAGGTGGATGCGGATTTGCGCCAGATCATGGCCGATATCCATGCGCGCATCGCACGCGAGGCGCGGGGCGGAAATCACATCGACTATCGCCGCGGCGCGAATGTGGCGGGCTATCGCAAGGTGGCTGACGCCCTGGTCGCCTATGGCACCAATTGAACACCAGACAAAAGGGGACAAGAGGATGCGCACCGGAGCCGAGCTGTTCGTGGCCTGTTTGCAAGAGGCCGGCATAGACACCGTCTATGGTCTGCCGGGGGAGGAGAACACCGACCTGATGCTCGCGCTCAAACGGGCCGGTATGCCGTTTGTCCTATGCCGACATGAACAAGGGGCTGCCATGATGGCCAGCGTCCATGGCAGGCTTACGGGCAAACCTGCGGCCTGTTTGGCAACCTTGGGCCCTGGCGCCACGAACCTGGTTACCGGCGTTGCCGATGCCGCCCTGGATCATGTGCCGCTGCTGGCCATCACTGGCCAAGGCAGTACCGACCGTTTGTGGGGCGAGAGCCATCAGATCATCGATCTGACTGCCCTGTTCGAGCCGATCACCAAATACAGCCTGACGCTCGCCACGGCGGACTATATTCCCAAGGCGGTGCATGATGCCCTGGAGGCGGCAAAGGCCGCGCGGCCCGGGGCGGTGCACCTGTCTTTGCCCGAGGATGTGGCAGCCGCGCGGACCTCCGCTGAGCCCTTGCCGGCGGCACCCACCATCGCCCCCGCAACCGTGTCGCCAGCCGCCTTCGCCGCGGTGGCCGAGCGGATTGCCCAAGCCAGCAGCCCGATGATTGTGGCCGGTGCAGGTGTGGTGCGAACGGGCAGCGCCCCCGCCCTTGCGGCCTTTGCCGAAGGCACGGGTCTGCCCATTGCCACCACCTTTATGGCCAAGGGCGTTCTGCCCCCTGACCACCCGCAAACCCTCTTTACACTCGGTCAACCGATAGAGGATCACGTGGACACGGCCCTAAAGGCCGCTGATTTGATCCTGGCCGTAGGCTTTGATCCGGTGGAGTATCCCCCAGGGCAGCTAACCTGTGCGGGCGACACACCTCTGATTTCACTGTCAGAGGCGGAGATCCCACCCGCCCCTGGCTGGTCAGTGGAGCTTGCTCTCTTCGGTGCGCTGGACGCTGTCATCGCGGGGGTACATGACGCACTTGGGTCCACCAGCTGGTCGCTGAGCGCTGAACAATCGGCCGCCCAAGCGGCGATGCAAACGGCCCTTTCCACCCCGCGCAGTGCTGCCAATGTGGGGCCCGTCGCGCCCCAAGATATTCTGCGCCATGTCAGCGACGGGCTTGCGCCCTCCGACATCGTTCTGTCTGGGGTGGGCCTGCACAAACTGTGGATCGCCCGGCACCTGACGCCTAAGCGACCCGGTCAGGTTCTGATCCCCAATGGCCTGGCGGGCATGGGCCTTGCCCTGCCCGGCGCGATTGCGGCCGCGCGACTGGAACCGGGCGTGCGGGTGATGGCCATTTGTGGCGATGGCGATGTGATGATGAACGTCCAAGAGATGGAAACCGCAACCCGCCTTGGCCTCGATCTCATGGTCATGGTCTGGGTCGATGGCGGCTATGGTCTGATCGTGGACAAACAAGACAGCGCAGCCGGAGAGCATACGGACCTTGCCTTCGGCAATCCCGACTGGTCGCATCTGGCGCGTGCCTTTGGCTGGCAGCATTTCGCCTGCGACGGGCTGTCGAGCTTGCCCCAAATGCTTGCCCAAGCGCAGGACGCCACGGGTTGTCGCCTGCTGACAATACCTGTGGACTATAAAGATGCGGGCAAGCTCTCCTCCCTCGATCAAGCGGCGTAGCGCGGGGGAACCTCCCAGCACCTCACCCGTTGTCCTAGCGAACCTCTGATCAAAGGAGAAAGAGAATGACAAATTCGCTGAACGTCGTCCCATCTGCTGAAAACGTCGAGACCGGCGTGCGCAACATCGAAGGCATTGCGGACGGGCTGAAAGATGTGCTCGCCGACACCCACCGCCTGACCCTCAAGACCCAAGCCTACCACTGGAACGTAACCGGGCCGCTGTTCTACTCGGTCCACAACCTGACCGAAACACAGTACGAAGACATGTTCGAAGCTGCTGACGTGTTGGCAGAGCGTGTGCGCGCCCTGGGCCAGTTGGCGCCCTTCGGTCTGAGCGAAATTGTAGAGCGCAGCCGCATCCGCGACTTTGCGGGCACCCCGTCGGCAGAGGAGATGATTGCGGATCTCGCCGATGATCACGAGGCAGTGGCTCACCGCCTGCATGCGCTGGCTGAACTGGCCGCAGAGCGCAAAGATATCGTGACCGAGGATCTGGCGACCGAACGCTCGTCCTTTCACGAGCAAGCGGTTTGGATGCTGCGCGCCCTGATCGCAAGCTGATCCGAAGCCCATGCCTAAATTTGCAAACCCCTGCCCCTCGGGCGGGGGTTTTTCGTATTTGGGGCACGGCGCGCAGCCCTAAGGGAACTGACCGCACGCGTTTCGCGTTAACAGGTGGACGGAGAGGGTATGCCAGACAGTCAGTTTTTCAGACGCATCTCCATCGGTTTGCGCAACAGCGCCTTGGGTGCACGGTTTTCGGCGCTGCACATCTCGCCTGCGAAACTGCTGCTCTTCGGGTATTCCAGCTATATCCTGCTGGGGTGGATCCTGCTGAGCCTGCCGGTCAGTCAAGCGGTGCCTGTGGGTGCGCTCGACACGCTCTTTATTGCGACCTCGGCAGTGTCCACCACCGGGCTGGTGACCGTTGATCCAGGCACGAGTTTCACCTTTTGGGGCCAGTTGGTCATTTTGATGCTGATACAGTTGGGTGGGCTGGGCTATATGACCCTGGGCTCGTTCATCGTGCTGTCGGTGACCAACACCATCAGCCGCGCGCGCGAGGATGCAACGCGCAGCGCGTTCAACCTGCCCCGGTCAATCTCGCCCAAGGCGTTCATCACCTCTGTGGTTGTGTTCACCTTGGTTTGCCAAAGCCTTGGGGCAGCCGCCCTTTATCTGATCTTCCTGGCCGAAGGCGTGGCGAACCCGGGTTGGAGCGCGGTTTTCCACGCCATATCGGCTTTTTGCACGGCTGGGTTCAGCTTGCTTCCCAACAGCTTTGAGGGCTTCCGCGACCACGCTGGGCTGAACTTGGTAATCTCTGCCCTCAGCATTCTAGGGGCTATGGGCTTTTTGATTGTCTTGGACCTGTCGCGCACATTGACCGGGCGGTCCGCGCATTTGGGCTTCACCTCAAAAGTGATCGCCCGCATCACAGTGCTGTTTCTGGCGCTCGGCACGCTTGTCCTGTTCGTGGTGGAGCCGAGTTTGCAATCCCTCGCCCCGGTCGAGCGTTTGCTGGCCTCGTTTTTCCAAGTGATGACGGCATCCACGACCGTTGGCTTTAACACCCATCCCGTCAGCGCCCTGTCCTCTGCCATTTTGGTGGTGTTCTTTTTTCTGATGATTATCGGCGCCTCGCCCGCAGGCACCGGCGGCGGCCTGAAAAGCACAACCTTCGCGACGCTTGTGGGTTTGGTCCGATCCACCACGAAGGGGCGAGACCGCATTCGGTTTTTCAAGCGCGAGATCTCGACCGCGGACATCCAACATGCCACCGCGTCCTTGTCCTATTATCTGATTGTAGCGCTCATTGCTGCGTTTCTGCTGTTCCTGACAGAACCACAGGCGCCTTTTGAGGTTGTGTTGTTCGAGATCTTCTCGGCCATGGGCACAGTGGGGCTGAGCATGGGCCTCACCGGCGAAGTGTCAGACCTTGGAAAGCTGATTTTGGTGGTTCTGATGACCGCAGGTCGGATCGGGATATTGACCTTTGGCATTGCCCTCGCGGCCCATGACGAGAGCCGCGAGGAAGAGAAGGACAACGAGCTTGTACTCTGATCGTGTTGCCCGACCGCTTGTGGTTAAGACGCCATCAAGCTTTCGGTTGAGGCAAAGAACATGGCCTGGCTCACGGCCGAGCGGACCTGCTCTTCCGAGTAGGGTTTTGTGATCAGAAACGCAGGCTCGGGCTTGGTGCCGGTCAACAACCGCTCGGGGTAAGCGGTGATGAACACAACCGGGCGGTCGCCATGGGCCTTCAAGATTTCGTTCACCGCATCGATGCCCGAGGATTTGTCGGCCAGTTGAATATCCGCAAGGATCAGATCACACGGCTTTTTGCTGGCCAGATCCTCGGCCCCGGCTTGGGTGCGCGCAATGCCGGTCACCGTATGGCCCATGCCCGCAACGATGGCCTGAAGGTCCATGGCGATGATCGCCTCGTCCTCGATGATCATCACATCACCAGACACGGTTTCGGCCATCTCGGCAAAGGCGATGCGCACCAATTCCTCGGCCTCTGAGACCTCAAGCTCCATGATTTCGGCGATCTGGTCGTAGCGAAATTCCTCGAACGTGCGAAGCAAAAGCGCTTCTCGGGTGTTTTTGGTCAGGCCTTGCAGACGCAGTTGCGCCGTGGCTTCCAACCCCT
Source organism: Pseudomonadota bacterium (assembly GCA_039821665.1). GTDB lineage: Bacteria > Pseudomonadota > Alphaproteobacteria > Rhodobacterales > Rhodobacteraceae > CANLSM01. Next base: position 5,110 of record JBCBNR010000082.1, on the reverse strand, counting down.
CGACCATTTCCTTCTGGCCGTCCACGGGCGCCCCGGCGGAGTTCCAGATGCGGTTGAACGCGCGGAACAACGCCACACGCACGTCGCGCGCGGCCTCCATCTCTGCAGGGTCGCCCACAATCGCCTCCAACGTGGCAAGCGCAAAGGCATCGCCGCTTGTCTGGCTGCCGGTCAGCGCGCGCGCATAGCGGCGCAGGTTCGGCAAAGACGTCTCCAATTGCCCGGTCAGACTGTCCTGTTTGGCACTGGTGCTCATGCGAGAGTGTCCTTTTTTCATTTTTCGGGGAACCTTTTGATGCCCCATCGGTTAGAAACGCGCAGTGACCCAACACCAATTCCAAAACTCAAGGCAGAACATGGCGTCCGAAAAACCAAAATCCAGCGTTGAGCAGCAAATCGATGAGAACCTCAAGCGCGTGTATAACGCGGCAATGGAGGACAAAGTTCCCGACAAATTTCTCGATCTGTTGTCGCAGCTCAAAGCCAAAGAAACCGCAAACAAAAAAGACCGGACTGATGGGTCTGACTCATGAGCACGTTGGACGACCCGCGCGATGAAATCGTCGAACATCTGCCAGCCTTGCGCGCCTTTGCGGTGTCGTTGACCCGCAACGGGTCCACCGCGGACGATCTGGTCCAAGACACCATCGTCAAGGCCTGGTCGAACATCGACAAGTTTCAGGCCGGCACCAATATGCGCGCGTGGTTGTTCACCATTTTGCGCAACACGTTCTATTCGCTCAAGCGCAAGCGCAGCCGCGAGGTGGCGGATGTGGATGGCGAGATGGCCGCTGGCCTTGCCGTGAAGCCCGACCATGATGGGGCCCTGACCCTCACGGATTTTGCCGCCGCCTTTGCGCAATTGACGGACGAGCAGCGCGAAGTTCTGATTTTGGTGGGGGCCTCCGGCTTTGCCTATGAGGAAGTGGCCGAGATGGTTGGCTGCGCCGTCGGCACGGTCAAAAGCCGCGTGAACCGGGGCCGCAAACGCCTGGCCGAGTTGATGCAACTGGATGAAAATGACGAGTTGGAGATGACCGACAGCGCCACAATGGCGGTGATCGCAGCCAATGACGGGTCCCTATGACCGACCTGCCGCTTTGGCTGCCCTTTCGAAGCCTCAGCACGCGCCTTGTGCTGATGCTCAGCTTGGCCTTGCTGCCCCTTGGCCTGATTTCGCTGTATCAAACGCGCCAGGTGGTGTTGGAGCGCGAACACCTTGCCGAGGGGGATTTGCTGTGGCGCACCCAAAAGGCCGCCTCAATTGAGGAAGGTTTGATCCGCACTGGCATCGGGGCTGCGAAAGCGCTGGGACACGCAGCGCTTGCCGCGGGCCAAACCGGCCCGGTCTGCCAAGAGGCGATGCGCAGCTTCCTGGATGCAAACCCAGACTATGTTTTTGCCGGGTTTACCCAAACAAGCGGCGAAATGAATTGTGGACCGTCCACAGCCACCGCCAACTTTTCCCAAGCGGACGGATGGCAAAAGTTTTTGACCGACCCGCAGCCCACAATCGTTGTGCGCGACGAGGGGCGGCTGAGCGGCCAAGCGGTGATCATCATCTCCGAACCGGTGTTTCGCGCAGGCCAATTGATGGGGCTTTCCTCGATCTCTCTGCCTCAATCCATCGCAGATGACGCGCTTATCTCTGAGACCGGCGATGCTTTGGATCTGTTGCTTTTCACACCGGACGGGACCGTGATCACCACAACGCGCGCGGTTGGCGAAGACCCCGCCCCGCTTCTTCCCAGCGACCGCACCTTAAGCGAGCTGTTTGGCACCGGTGGCGGCACGTTCGTAGCACCCGACGGTACGGGGCAGCAGCGTCGCTTTGCCCTCGTGCCGCTGATCGCGGGGCAGGTGAACGTGCTGGGCAGCGTGCCCTCGCCGCTGACCATCCCCGGGTACTTGCAGCGCACCCTCGGCTTTGGTTTGTTTCCCGTACTCATGTGGTTTGCATCGATGTTCGTGGCGGTCTTTGCGGTCAATCGCTTGGTCTTACGCCATCTTTTCCGCCTGAAACGTCGCATGGCCCTGTTCGGCGCGGGCGACACCGCAAACGCCCATGCAGAACTGGTCGCCGCCCCCCAAGAACTGGACGAGATTGCACAGACCTATAATCGCATGGTCGATCAAATCAGCGCCGACGCTGCCGCGCGCGAGGCCAATCTGGCCGAGAAAGAGATGTTGATCCGCGAGGTTCACCACCGGGTGAAGAACAACCTGCAACTTATGGCCTCGATCCTGAACATGCAGATCCGCACGGCCCGGACGGATGAGGGGCGCAAACTGCTGCGCCGTGTGCTCGACCGGGTGATGAGCTTGGCCGCGATCCACCGCAACCTTTACACCAGTTCGCAGTTGTCCACCGTGCCCGTACACACCTTGCTGGCAGAGGTGGCCAACTCGGTCCTTGCCATCGGCATCCCCCCATCGTCTGAGGTGGAGATTGACACAAGGTACGATCCCGTCTCGCTGGACCCGGACCAAGCGATGCCACTGGCCCTTCTTGCCAATGAGGCAATCACCAACGCCACCAAGTATTTGGGTCGCCCCGCGGACGGCCCTCCCAAGGTGAAAGTGGCGCTTTTGGATCTGGGTGCGGGTCGGGTGCAACTGGATGTGGAAAACTCCAAGGGTACAGCGATCGCCGGGGTGGAACGGGATGAGGGAACCGGCCTAGGCCAGCGATTAATCGAAGCGTTTGTCAGCCAATTGGGCGGCACTTTAGAGCTTGAGGACAAGGCCGATATCTACCGCATCCATGTGACCTTTCAGGCCCTCACGCCCAAGGATCACGGAAGATTGGCGGCCTAAGGCCATGGCCCCCCAACCCATTACCAGCTTTACCCCGCTGCTGACCGCAGCGGAGGCCTTTCCCACCTTCGAGCGGCTGGTTCTGAACGCGCACACGGAGGTGATTGCCAGTTTTCGGATCTTCGACCCCAGCACCCAATTGCTAAGCGAGGAGGCCCGCACCATCGGGCGGGACTGGGCTGATTTGTTGGCGCACGGTTTGCGCCGGGGCGTGACCGTGCGGCTGACCCTGGCCGATTTTGACCCTGTGATGGCGCCAGAGCTGCACAAGGCCTGCTGGCGCGCCTACAAGCAGTTGATGGCTGTGGCCGAGATTGTGGGGCCGGACGCCGCGTCCCGTTTGGAAGTGCGCACAGCGCTGCATCCGGCCCGGGCCGGGCGGGTGGCGCGGGCGGCCTTCGCGCTTGCCGTGGCTCGGCATCGCAGCCGGGCGCGGCTGTCGCGCTTTGCCCCAGGTCTGACCCGAGCGAAGCAGGCAAAATCCATCACCCTGTTTCCGGCGACCCATCACCAGAAACTTGCGGTGATCGACCGAGACACCCTTTATATCGGCGGGCTCGATTTGAACCCAAGGCGCATGGACGACACCACCCACAGGCGCGCGGCCCATCAAACCTGGCACGATGTGCAGTGTGTGGTCACCGGGCCTGTGGTGGCGGCCGCGCGGACCCATCTGACCTCGTTCCAACGCGTGGTTCAGGGGGCGCAGGACCCGCCCCCTGCCACGCCAGGATTTCTGCGGACCTTGGCCCGACGCCGCCGCGCCCATGCGGTGACCATCGGGCCCAAAACCCTGGTGCAAGAAGTGTTGGATGCACATCTACACGGCATCGCCACAGCCCGCCGCCTGATCTACTTGGAAACCCAGTTTCTACGCCACCGCGCAATTGCCGAGGCTTTGGCCACTGCTGCAGACAAGCACCCCGAACTTACGCTCATCGCCATATTGCCCGCCGCGCCGGAGGATGTGGCGTTTGAGGGGAACACCGGTGGTGACGCCCGCCTGGGCGAGGGGTTGCAGGCCGAAATGGTCACCAAGTTGCGAAATGCCTTCGGCCCAAGGGCCGCGATCCTAAGCCCCGCGCGCCCGACGCCCGCCGACCCGGCCTTGCCCACACGATCCGTCCTGCATGACGCGCCGATCATCTATGTGCATTCCAAGGTGGCGGTGTTTGACGACAGCAGGGCCATCCTCTCCTCTGCGAATTTGAACGGCCGCTCGCTTTTGTGGGACACCGAGGCAGGCGTTGAACTGACAGATCCGGGGCAGATCGTACCCTTGCGCGAACGCTTGATGACCCATTGGTGGGGCGGCACACCCACGCCTCAAGCGTTGTGCCCTGACACCGCCGCGTCCCTATGGGCTGAGCGGGCAACGCAGAACGCCGGCACAGCGCCCGAGGCGCGCAAAGGCTTTCTGCTGCCCTATGATGTCGAGGCGGCCGCGGCGTTTGGGGCCTCGCTGCCCTTTGTGCCAGAGGCATTGGTCTGAGCCACGCCATGGCCCGCAAGGCAGAGGATCGCCACTAGGATCGGGATCGCCACAATGCCCCCAACGGCGCCCCACAGCCAAAGCCAGAAGACCAAGGATAGAAACACCAACAGGGGATTGAGCGACATGCTTTGCCCCAAGGCGGCGGGCGTGACAAGATTGCCCTCGACGAAGTTGAGCGCAAAGAAGATCGCGGGGGGCACCAGCACCAACGCCCCCTCATAGGTGATGACACCCGCGAGCAGCAGGCACATCCCAATAATCGCGGGCCCCAAATAGACGATAAAATTCATCAACGCAGCCGCCACGCCCCACAGCAACGCACCCGGCATGCCCCACAGGCTGAGGGCGATGGCCACACAAACGCCAAAGCCCAAATTGATCGCGGTGATGGTCGCAAAATAACGCGAAACCGTCCGCTCGACCTCGAACAGCCGCGCCTCCAAGCAGGCGCTGTCCAGCACCCTTGCGATCCAACTGTAGATCCGGCTGCGGGTCAGCAGAAAGAAAAACACAGTGCCCACAAAGATAAAGACCTGGGTGATCAAGGACGGCGCAAGCGCCAGGACGGTTCCCAGACCCGGCACCGCATCTGCTGCGGCCAGGTCATCCATGACCATGTCCGTCTCCATCCCCGGCAGCGCGACGGTCTGTCGGAAGTCATTGACCAGCACCAGCGCCTCGCGCGCCAAGCGCGGCGCCACATCAAGCAGCATCTCGATCAGGGGCAGACCGAAGCTCAGCCCGGTGGCAATCAGCACCATGGCCGCAGCACACGTAACCGCAGGGGCCGCGCGCGCG
>JBCBNR010000081.1:0-9734 GCA_039821665.1 Pseudomonadota bacterium | reverse complement strand
GTCAGGCCGCACCTTCTGAAGGATCGCGATGACGTTCTTGATTTGCGCATCTTGGCCCGAACGGATGTCCCGCAGCAAAACACCCGGGCCGTTGCGGTTGAGGGATGCATTATAAAGTGCGACGCGCAGATCCGCGGCGGCTGCGCTTTGCGCAAAAACCAGGGCGACGGCCAGCCCGGCGAGGGTGGCCCCTAGCGCGTCCGCCCGACCAGCCATGCCACCTTCAGGATTGCAGCCCCTCGGATCACGAGGGACCCGGACACAAACGCCCAAAAGGTCGCGCCCCAGACCAGGGGTTGATAGTTGGTCAAAACGGACGGGTCGAACCACCCGCTTGCCCGGCTGATGATCACCGGCAAGAGATACAGAAACCCCAGCCCGAAGAAGATGTTGATCACACCATCGCGGCGCAAACGACGTTCCACATCGCGGCCATAACCCGGCTCGAACGTGGGAAGGTTGACCCAAAGGTTAAAGTCGCGCCGCCCCACGGGCCAACGGAAGAGCCACAGCAGCACCGCAAAAAAGGCCAGCGACAAGAAGGTGATGATAAAGCTGATGGCCGCAGCGCGCTGGATCAACAACAAAAAGGCGTTGCCCTCTTCGGTGGCGATCATGTCGGCCGCGACGCTGACCGGGCTGAGGGGAAAGCTCAAAAGCACAATCGCCTGATCGGCCAAGTCCAGCACACTCTGGCTGAAGCTGTCAGCCCCCGAGGTGGCGCGGCACAAAAACACAAGGCCCAGAACCTGCGTTCCAAAGGCGGCAAAGCGCACGCGGTTATAAGGTGGGGCAAACCGAAAATCGATCAGGCCCGGATGGGTAGAGGCGTATTCGAACAGCGTAAACGCCGCCGCAATCCCCCCTACGATCAACGAAATTTCCTGGCTGGCGACACTGACCCCGGGAAGCAAAAATGCCGGGGCCGCGATCACGATCACGACCAGAAAAGCCCGCATCAAGGCGCCAATTAAGCGAGAAAGCAAGGCGCTTCAGTCTCCCCAATTCGTCGGGCTAGGCCCAAGGCATGGTCACCTTGGCCTTGGCCTCATACGTATCAATTGCTTTGGCCTTCTGCATGGTCAGGCCAATATCATCCCACCCGTTAAGCAAACACTGCTTCTTGAACGGATCCACTTCAAACGAAATCTCACCCCCATCGGGACCCTTTATCGTCTGCGCCTCCAAGTCCACCGTCAGCACAGCATTTGCCCCACGCTCGGCATCCTCCATCAGTTTGTCCACCTCTGATTGGGGCAAAACGATGGGTAAGATACCATTTTTGAAGCAATTGTTGAAAAAGATGTCGGCAAAAGATGTAGAGATCACACAGCGAATGCCGAAATCCGCAAGCGCCCAAGGCGCATGTTCGCGCGAGGAGCCGCAGCCAAAATTGTCACCGGCCACGATGATCTTTGCCTCGCGGTAGGCAGGTTTGTTCAGAACAAAGTCCGGAATCTCGGTGCCGTCGGTCGCGTAGCGCATCTCGTCAAACAGATTCACCCCAAGGCCCGAGCGCTTGATTGTTTTCAAGAACTGCTTGGGGATGATCATGTCTGTGTCGATGTTGACCAGGGGCATTGGCGCAGCAACGCCTTCGAGTGTGGTGAACTTTTCCATCTTACGTCTCCTTGTCAGGCGGCACCGGCCATTTCGGCCAGCGCATCGCCTGTAAATCTGAAATACACTTTTTCGGTCACGGTCTGGGCGCCCAAGCGATTGTAAAGCGCAATGGCCCGTGGGTTGTCCGTCTCTGCCGTCCAGTCGAAGCGCACGCAGTCACGCTCTTGCGCAAGGCGGGCGAGGGCTGACATCATCCGCTGCCCCAATCCGTCCGAGCGGTGACGCTCGCTGACAAAGAGGTCCTTCATGAACAAGGTGCCACCTGGGCTGGGGGCCACTTGCAACAGGGCAAAGGTGGCAAGCGCGACCAGCCGCCCTTGGGCATCTTCGGCCACCAGGGCCTCGCAGGTGGCACTTTGGCCCAGAATCGCATCGACGCTGGCCGCGGTGCCTTGCTTGCCACCGGGCACACTGCCCCACCAGAAGGTGCCCATCTCCTCAACCAGGGCCAGCAAGCCCTCTCGGTCATCAGGGGTGGCCAGCCGCAGGATCACAGATCCCTCACATCGGTCAGGCGTCCGGTGATGGCCGCTGCCGCCGCCATGGCGGGGCTCAGCAAATGGGTGCGCCCGCCCCGGCCCTGGCGGCCTTCGAAATTGCGGTTGGATGTGGAGGCGCAGCGCTCGCCCGGTTGCAGCTGATCAGGGTTCATTCCCAAACACATCGAACAGCCCGCCATGCGCCAATCAAAGCCTGCCTCTTGCAGCTTTTGGGCGATGCCTTCCTCCTCGGCCTGGGCTCGCACCAAGCCCGAGCCCGGCACGATCATCGCGCGCAGGCCGTCCTTCACACGCCGCCCTTCCATCACGCGGGCAACCTCGCGCAGATCTTCGATCCGACCATTGGTGCACGACCCGATAAAGACGGTGTCAATCTCCACGTCCTGCAAGCGCGTGCCTGGCGTCAGGCCCATGTAATCGAGCGAGCGTTCCGCGGCTTGCACCTTCCCGCCCACAAAATCGCCCGGCGCGGGCACGGTTCCAGTAATGGGCAGCACATCCTCGGGCGATGTGCCCCAGGTTACGACAGGTGCGATGTCGTCGGCGTGCAAGATCACCTCTTTGTCGAAATGCGCACCCTTGTCGGTGTAGAGCGTTTTCCAATAGGCCACCGCAGCCTCGAACGCAGCCCCTTTGGGGGCTTTGGGGCGGCCCATAACATAGTCGAACGTCTTTTGATCCGGTGCGATCAAACCTGCGCGCGCACCGCCTTCGATGGCCATGTTGCACACGGTCATGCGGCCCTCCATAGACAGCGCCTCGATCGCCTCGCCCATATACTCGATCACATGGCCGTTGCCGCCGGCAGTGCCCGTGGCGCCGATGATCGACAGGGTGATGTCCTTGGCCGTCACGAACTCGGACAAGGTGCCGTTGATCTGCGCCTTCATGTTCTTAGATTTCTTCTGGATCAGCGTTTGGGTGGCCAGCACATGCTCCACCTCCGATGTGCCGATGCCATGGGCCAGCGCGCCGAACGCGCCATGAGTCGCTGTATGGCTATCGCCACATACGATGGTCATGCCCGGCAAGGTCCATCCCAGCTCTGGTCCGATGATGTGCACAATGCCCTGGCGCACATCGTCCACGCCGTAAAATTCAATGCCGAAATCCTTGGCATTGGTTTCCAACGCCTCGACTTGGATGCGGCTCATCTCGTCATCGATGCCCTTGGCCCGATCCAGCGAGGTCGGCACGTTATGGTCGGGCACCGCCACGGTCTTTTCCGGTGCTCGTACCGGGCGACCTGCCATGCGCAACCCCTCGAAGGCTTGCGGGCTGGTCACCTCGTGCACCAAATGGCGGTCAATATAGAGAAGGGAGGTGCCATCAGCGTCTTCGCTGACCAGATGGGCATCCCAGATTTTATCATACAGTGTATTGGCTTCAGACATGGGCTCACGCTCGTAAGTTAAAGTTCGATTGGGGTGACGGGCCGTCGCCTAGACGGAGGCCGAGGCGCTGGTCTCGCGGCCAAAGAACCGCCAGGGCAGCCGGGCAAGATCATCCATATCGAAGCACAGGGTCATGCTGGCGTCTTACCGGGTTCTGCGATAAGCGGCAAGTTCAGCTATAGGTAGGGTTTGCAAGATGAGCTTGGTCAAGCTTCTGTTGGGTTTGGTGTTCTTGTCAGGGGCTCTTTTCGCGTCTGCGCCAAGCCTGGCCCAGGATGCCGCGTCAGACCCCCGCGCCAGCCTGTTAGAAATCCTCAAAGACGATACCGCGCGCGAGGCCCTGATCGCCTCGTTGGAAGAGCAGGCGAGCGAAGCAACAGAGGCGCCCACCGAGGGTGCGGCCTTCGAAGATGCCTCTTTCGGGCGCCAAATCGCTGAGGTCACGACGGATCTTGCGCGCACCGCCGCAGATCAATTGGCCAATCTGTGGGATGGGATCAGCACCGCGCCCATGGCCCTGCTGTCCTTGCAAAATGTAGAGGTGGATTTGATCGTAGACGCGATCACCGACCTTGCTTTTGTGGTTCTGGCCACCGTTGCCACGTACCTGCTGCTGGGCTGGCTGGGGCGCAAACTGATCCAACGCCTCGTCAGGGCCGCCCAACAACGCCGCTGGGCCATGCGCTTTGTCTTTGCGGTGATGGCCGCAGGGATCGAATTGGTGGTTGTCCTTATCGCGGGCGCTGTGGGCTATGTGCTGACCACAGCGTTTTCCGATGGGTTCGGGTCGATCGCTGTGCGCCAGGCGCTTTATCTCAACGCGTTTGTCGTGGTCCAAGTGCTGCGCGTCGCAGTGCGCGCGATCCTTGCCCCGGACTTTGCGGCGCTGCGCCTTCTGACCTTGCCAACGCCCGCCGTGCGCAAGCTGTGGCGGTATCTGTCGTTCAGTATCTTTGTGGTGGGATATGGCTATTTGCTCGTTGTGCCGATCGTAAACAGCGCCGCTGGGCGGGCAACGGGTAACGCGGTGGGCATGGCCATCGCCCTGGTGGTCGTGGTAGCGGCCCTTCGCCTGGTCCTTCGCCATCGCAAAGCCGTGGCAGGTTGGCTGCACACCAATGACAGCACGCGAGAGCGGGACACAGCGTTGGAGCAATTGGCCGACCTTTGGCATTGGCCTGTGCTGCTCTACCTCATCGGTGTTTTGTTGGTTGTGCTGACCGGTCCGGGCGATGTGTTGCTACAACTTCTCTATGCCTCGGGCACGGTTCTTGCGGTTCTGGTTGTGGGCCTTTTCATCTCGACCGAGCTGTCGGAGATCGCAGGGCGCGGCTTGCGCCTGCCGTTCCCGGTCACCCGTCGCTTGCCGTTGTTGGAAAACCGGTTGAACAGCTTTGTGCCCAACATGCTTAACCTGCTTCGGATCTTGATCCTTGTGGCGGTGGCAGGCACGACGCTCGACATTTTGGGGGTGTTCGACTTTTCCACCTGGCTCAGCTCGCAAACCGGGATCGAATTCACCTCAAAAACTCTCAGCGTGCTGGCCATGCTGTTTGTGGCCGGGGTCCTGTGGCTTGCGCTGACCTCTTGGGTTGATTTTCGACTGAATCCCCATTTCGGCTCGGTCCCGTCCGCGCGAGAGACGACGCTTTTGTCACTGCTGCGCAATGCCGCCACCATCGCCCTGGTGATCATAACCTCGATGTTCGTGTTGTCCGAGGTGGGCATCGACATCGCGCCCTTGCTGGCATCCGCAGGCGTCTTGGGCCTGGCCATTGGCTTTGGCGCGCAAAAGCTGGTGCAAGACATCATCACCGGCATATTCATCCAGTTGGAAAACGCGATGAATGTGGGCGATGTGGTCACCGTTGGCGGCACCACGGGTGTGGTGGAGAAGTTGACCGTGCGCTCGGTCAGTCTGCGCGACGTGGAAGGGGCGTTTCACATCATCCCCTTCTCGTCCGTGGATATGGTGTCGAACTTCACCCGCGACTTTGCCTATTTCCTGTGTGACATGGGCGTGGCCTATGACAGCGACCCGGATCTGGTGAAACAGGCGATGATGGATGCCTTTGCGCGTCTGAAGGAAGACCCCGAGTGCGGGGCCTACATTTTGGGAGAGCTGGAATGGTTCGGTCTGACCACCTTTGGCGACAGCGCCATCACCCTGCGCGGGCGGATCAAAACAACGCCGGGGCGCCAATGGGGCATCGGGCGGGCCTATAACGCGATCGTAAAGCGCGTGTTCGATGCCCGTGGGATCGAGATCCCGTACCCGCACCGCTTTATCATTCACAAAACCGAGGCGTTAGAGCAGCCAACCCCGACGTCAGAAGCCCCGGCGGTCGAATAGGCCCTCATCCGCTTGTAACACCGCCGCGGCAATGCCCCGGCGGTTCAGTTGCGGCGCGTTGGCCCGGCGCTGAATGGTCGGATCGTCTCGGTCCAGCACGCCTAGACCAACCAACAGCGCGGCCGCCGCGGCCTCGGACGCGCGGGTTGCGCCATCTTCGATCTTGATGGCAACGCCGAGGGCGTGATCGGGTAGGATCATCGTGAACACGCCTTCGGCCCCGGTTTTCACCGCAAGACGGCCCGGGGCTGCGCGCATCAGCTCGGTACAGGCGCGGCCCTCGCCTGCAACCAAGTCGGGGTGTTGCATCATCGCGCCCACCAGCTTTTCTGCCGCCTGCCTGCGGCTTGAACCAAGGCCCTGGGGCTGGGACATGCGCGCCATGGCCGTGGCCAGGCCCTGTAGCGTGCAGGCAAAGTTGGGGGCAGAACACCCATCTATGCCAAAACCTGGCGAGGCTTCGCCCACCATCTCTTCGAACGTATCTTTGACCTGGCGCTGTACCGGGTGGGAGGGATCGATATATTCCGCCCCGCCACCCAAATGTTGGCCCAAGGTCAGAAAACCCGCATGCTTGCCCGAACAATTGTTGTGCATCTGTGCGGGCGGCGAGGTGCCCAAGGCTGCCCGCGCATCGCGGTCTGCAGGGCGCTGTACCCCGCAGCGCAGATCATCATCGCCCAGGCCGAGCCCACCAAGCCACGCCTTCACCCGGTCAGTGTGGATCGCGGCGCCATTATGGCTGGCACAGGCCAGCGCCAGTTGCTCGGACCCCAGACCATACACCCCAGCCGCACCACTTTCGATCAAGGGCAGCGCCTGCAACATTTTACAGCTTGAGCGGGGATAAATCAGATGGGCGGGGTTGCCCCACGCGGCCACCACGCCACCCGTGCTGTCCACCACCACAGCATGGCCACGATGGGCGCCTTCTTCCAAATCTCCCCGGATCAACCGGGCCAGCACGGCAGGTTCAGTCATCCAGCAGTTCTAAGAAAAATTGCTCGCCCAAAGCCGGTCGCAAAGCCTTGCAGGCCAGGCGTATCCGCGATTTGACCGTGCCCAATGGCAGATCCAAACGCTGGGCCACTTCGCCATGGCTCAGCCCGTCGAAAAAGGCCGATAGCAAGACATCCCGCTGCTCGTCCGGCAAGGCCAAAAGCGCGCGTCGGACCTTGGTCTGCATCTCCAACTTGCTGAGACGCTGGCCCGCATCCGGTTCAGGATCCGGTTGGAACATCGGGTCATTGGGGTCGGGCGCGGGGCGCGCATGCTTGCGCAACACATCGATGCGCCGGTTTCGCGCAATGGCAAACACCCAGGTCGAGACACCGGCCTTGGCCGGATCGAACGTGCCCGCCCGCCGCCAGACCGAGACCATGACATCTTGCATAATCTCCTCGGCATCCTGGTCCGCCATGCCCGCGCGCAGCATAAATGCCTTGATCCGCACGCCGTATCGGCCGAAAAACTCGGCAAAAGCATGCCGATCTTGTGCGGCGATGCGCACAAGCAAGTCATGATCGTCCAAGATAGTACGGTCTAACATCAGTGTTTGCCTGACTCTGTAAACCGAGTGTAACGCTAACCTGTCAGTTTTTCGATCTAAATCGTCGTGATGGCGCAAACTTCCCGAAAAAAGCTGGAAATGGGGGGGGGTTTCTTACTATTTTGCCACGCAAAGCAGCAATGAACCGTCTGGGAGAACCCGGACACCAGAAAACAGGCAGTCTTCAATGATACGTAACATTCTGATCTCCCTTGGCGTTGTGGCCCTCATGGCGGGCTCGGCCCTTGCCCAAGAATCGCAAAGCGTCGCTGCGTTCAAGGATTGGACCGTTTTCACCCCACCCGGATCCCCCAAGGAATGTTTCATGGTCTCGCCGCCTGTGTCCTCTAAGGCAACGCGCAACGGAAGCGATGTAACCTCCTCTGTGCGGCGGGGGGACATCCGCCTGTTTGTGACCATGCGCCCCGAACAGGGCGTGCAGCGCGAGGTCAGCTTTACCGGTGGCTACCCCTTCGCCCCCAGCTCTACGGTCGATGTGGCCATTGGGAACGACAAGTTCACCCTAAGCGTCGGGTCCGGCCAGACCAACGAATGGGCCTGGCCCGCCTCGCCCGAGCGGGATCAATCCTTGATCAGCGCTATGCGCCGGGGGTCTACCGCAACCCTGACCGCACGCTCGGCCCGTGGCACAGTGACTGCTGACCAATTCTCGTTGATCGGCTTCACCGCAGCGCTTGAAAAAATCGAAGAGCTTTGTAAGTAAGGCGCTTTCCCGGCGATGCCCCGGGCCAGCCTGGGAGCCCGCCATGCAGACCACAGCGCCGATTACGCCCAATGTGCTGACTGTCCCGCACAAGGGTGACGACAGCGCTTTGCCCAACCTCATCGGTCTGACCCGCGAGCAGCTGCGCGAGGCGCTGGCGGCGGCTGGCACGCCTGAGCGGCAGTTGAAGATGCGCACCGGGCAAATCTGGGCGTGGATCTACAACAAAGGCGTGCGCAGCTTCGACGACATGACCGACCTGTCTAAAGCGTACCGCACCCAATTGGCAGAGCACTTTATCCTCAGCCGCCCCGAGATTGTCACCCGCCAGGTCTCAAACGATGGGACCCGTAAATACCTGCTGCGCATCGCCGGCGGGCACGAGGTGGAAGCGGTCTATATCCCTGAGGAGGACCGGGGCACTTTGTGCATCTCGTCCCAAGTGGGATGCACGCTGACATGTTCGTTCTGCCACACCGGCACGCAGAAACTGGTGCGCAACCTGACGGCGGCCGAGATTGTGGGCCAAATCCTGGTCGCCCGCGACGATCTGGACGAATGGTCCAAGCCCAGCACGGACAAGCGCCTGATCTCGAACATCGTGCTGATGGGCATGGGCGAGCCGCTTTACAACACCGACAATGTGCGTGACGCGATGCTGATCGCCATGGACAACGAAGGGATTTCCCTGTCGCGGCGGCGCATAACCCTGTCCACCTCTGGCATTGTGCCGCAAATTGCGCGCGCGGGAGAGGAGATCGGCTGCATGCTCGCCATCTCGTTCCACGCGACCACGGACGCTGTGCGCGACACCCTGGTGCCGATCAACCGCAAACATAACATCGCCGAGTTGATCCAGGCGTGCCGGGACTATCCCAGGCTTTCGAACGCCGAGCGCATCACCTTCGAATATGTGATGCTCAAGGACGTGAATGATACGGACGAGGATGCCCGCCGCTTGGTCCAGCTGATCGCAGGCATCCCGGCCAAAATCAATTTGATTCCGTTTAACCCTTGGCCGGGCGCACCCTACGCCCGGTCCGATTGGGCGCGGATCGAAGCATTTGCAGAAATTGTGAACAAGGCTGGCTATGCCGCACCCATCCGCACCCCGCGGGGCGAGGACATAATGGCCGCGTGTGGACAGCTAAAATCCGCGACCGAGCGCGCGCGCGGCACCTCTACCCGCGCGCTGCCAGGCTGACCTACTTAGAAATCCCTGTACAATACTTGCACGGAACGCGGTCGCAAAAAAACTTACGGGGAACGACCCAAAATTTGCATCAAATATGCGGTCATTTGTGACGGATTCGCGGTCATCCACGCCCGACTCTCACGGGGTGCTGCAAAAATGGAGCACTGCGCTGCCTAGCGCTGCATTTCGAGTTTGACAACTTTTGGACAGTTGAGCCCATGCTACGTATCCAGATTAGATACGGTGTGCACGAAAGCATATCAAAGTCCAAAAATAGATACTTTTGAATATGCCTAGCGATTAAATTTAAAAATTTGAACTATAAAATGAATTTTAATCGCTCTAAATTCGTCGCTATTCTATTCTATATTACCTTATACATCAGTTTTCATCAAG
>JBCBNR010000080.1:0-9789 GCA_039821665.1 Pseudomonadota bacterium | reverse complement strand
CTCGCGCTCCATCGTTGGGTGGAGCGCGTCTAGCCCCAAACGGGCGGCGTGCCAACTGACCGCCAAAGGCTCCACCAACGCCGCCACGCCCATTGGCACGTGGTCGGGCACCTGGATCAGGTTGCGCGTGGGCATCGCCACCGTTTCAGCAAAGGCCCCCTCGCGCGGCGGCATAGAGATTATCTGGCGGTGGGGACACAAGTTGTTGCGCCCCGCGCGGCAGGCAGGGCACACCCCGCAGGTGACCAGTGGGTTGATGGTCACGCGCTGCCCGTCCATGGGCCCGCCCAGAACGGTGCCCGCCGCCTCATGGCCCAGGATCAACGGGGCGGGGCGCCGGTCGTCATGTCCCAAATAGGCATGCATGTCCGAGCCGCAGATGCCCACGGCCTCCACCCGGATCAGATGCTCACCCTCGCCTGGCACGGCGTCGGGCGCGTCGCGGTAGGTCAGGGTCTCTACCCCGTCATAGATCAATGCCTTCATTTCGCTGTGAACCCTCCGTCAACCATCAGCACCTGGCCCGTCACATAGGCAGAGGCGTCCGAGCACAAAAACAGGATCGGGCCATCGATATCCTCCATCCGGCCATTGCGGCCCAGGCAGGTTTGTGCGGCGTTGCGCGTGGCCCGGTCCGGATCGTCAAACACCGCTTTGGTCAGCTCTGTTGGGAAGAAGCCCGGGCCGATCGCGTTTGCGGTGATGCCATGGGGCGACCAGGCCTCTGCCATGGCCCGTGTCAGCTGCGCAATCGCCCCCTTGGTGGCACCATAGGCGATGCCGCCGGGGAACGCGCGGGTGGTTTGGAGCGAGGCGAAGTGGACGATCCGCCCCCAACCCTTGGTCTTCATCGCTGGCACCAGCGCTTGGCTGAGAAAGAACGGCGCCGAGAGGTTCAGGGCCAGCGTCTGATCCCACCCTGGGCCAGTCACGTCATCCGCGGCCTCGCGGGTGTTCACGCCTGCGGCATGCACAAGAATGTCTGGCGGGCCGAAGGGTTCGGCAATCTGCTGCGCCAATTTGGAAAGCTGCGGGCGCGCTGCGACATCGCCCACAACGCAGGCGGCCCGATCGCCTGCAACCTCCACCATCTGGGCCAGGGCATCGGCCCTGCGCGCAACACCCACCACCCGTGCGCCGGCCCGCGCCAGGGTCAGCGCGGCTTGGCGGCCAAGCCCGGAACTGGCCCCGGTGATGCAGGCCACCCGTCCAGTGAGGTCGAACAGTTCTTGCGGGTGGGCCATCACTCTTCGACGGCCACCAGATCGAAGTTCTCGCCAGGAAAGTATTTCGCAAGCCGCACATCGGCGGCCCGGGCGTGCCCTTCCATTCCCTCCAAGCGGCTGATCCGGGCGGTGGCAATCGCCACATCCTTGGAGGCCTCGCGGGTGGAGCGCTGCCAGGTCACGATCTTCATATACTTGTGCACGCTCAACCCGCCGGTATAGGTCGCAGCACCCGAGGTCGGCAGCACGTGGTTCGTGCCCGCAGCCTTGTCGCCATAGGACACCGTCGTCTCTTCGCCCAGAAACAGCGAGCCGTAGCAGGTCAACCGGTTTAGCCACCAATCGATGTCTTCGGCCTGCACCGTCAAATGCTCGGGCGCATAGGTGTCAGAGGTGGCGGCCATCTCCTCTCGGTCGGCGCAAACGATCACCTCGGCATAGTCGCGCCAGGCGGCCCGGGCGTTGTCGCCATTCAGTTGGGGCAGATCGTCGATCAAGGCGGGCACTCGAGCCATCACCTCCTCGGCCAATGTCCGGTCATCGGTCACCAGCCAAACGGGGGAATTGTACCCATGCTCTGCCTGGCTGACCAAGTCGGTGGCCACAATATGGGGGTCAGCATTTTTGTCCGCGAGGATCAGGCTGTCGGTTGGCCCCGCGATCATGTCGATCCCTACGCGTCCAAAAAGGATGCGCTTGGCCTCGGCCACAAACTGGTTGCCGGGGCCGACCAATATGTTGGCCTTGGGTAAACCGAACAATCCGAAGGTCATTGCCGCCACGCCCTGCACACCGCCCATGGCCATGATCTGATCCGCCCCACAAATATGCGCGGCATACACAATCGCCGGGGCCACCCCCACACCCGGCCGGGGCGGAGAGCACGCGGTGATGTGTTTGCAGCCTGCCACCTTGGCGGTGGTCACGGTCATAATGGCGCTTGCGATATGGCTGTACCGCCCGCCAGGCACATAGCACGCAGCCGCATCCACCGGGATCGCCTTTTGACCGGCAACAAAGCCTGGCTTTATCTCCATCTCCACATCCGCAACGGTGCTTTTCTGCAGCTCGGCAAAACGCTTGACGTTGTCATGGGCAAAGCGGATGTCGGCCTTCAGCTTTTCTGGCACCAAGGCGATGGCAGCCTCGATCTCGGCCTCGGTCAACAGAACGTTGCCCTCGTACTTGTCGAACTTTGCCGCGTATTCCAAGGCTTTCGCATCCCCACCCGCCTCGATCTCGTCTAGGATCGACACCACGGTCTCGTGCACATCGGAGGCCCCGGATGCGGCGGTAAGGGTGGCTTTTTTCAGGTAGTCTAGGGCCATTTGGGCAACCTTCTTTTTTGGTGTTTCGCTGTGCGATGCGTGCGCCTACTTCGCCATACCTGCCCCCCACACACAAGCCCAGAGCTATGCCTGGGATTTATCGCCCAAGGATGCGCGTTTCGCTTGCAAGTTCATTGTCTCTACGTCACATTCACAAAAACGAATTTATCCCTGGGAGGGGCGCATGACCATCACACGGCGACAATTGCTTGGACAGGCAGGGGCCCTGTCAGCGTTGGGTTTGATGCCGGGCCTGGCCAGGGCAGAGATAGCCTTGGGGACAGCCCGTTTGACCACCCTAAGCGACGGGTTCCTAAGCCTGCCCGCCAATATGATGTTCGAGCCGCTCGACGCCCAAGCGCTGGCCCCGATCTTGGAACGCTATGACATCTCGGGCGAACGTTTGACCCCACCTTGCAACCTCACGCTCTACCAGGATGGCATAAACACCGTATTGTTTGATGTGGGCGCCGGTCCGGATTTCATGCCAAGTGCAGGAATGATCTTGGACAGCTTGGACGCCCTAGGGCTTGGCGCCGAGGACATCACACATGTGGTCTTCACCCATGCCCATCCCGATCACATTTGGGGACTGCTGGATGGGTTTGACGACCTGACCTTCTTTGAGGCCACATACATGATGGGCCAGGCAGAGTGGGACTATTGGTGGAACCCCGAGACTGTGGACACCATCGGCGACGCGCGGGCTGCCTTTGCGGTGGGTGCGAAGCGACGGATGGAGCGGATCGCGGATCAGGTGGTCCTGGTCGGCCCTGACCAAGAGGTGCTGCCCGGCATCGCCTCCGTCGCCCTGCCCGGGCACACCCCGGGCCACATGGGGTTCGAGCTGCGCCAGGGCAGCCAGGCCGCTTTGGTGGTGGGGGATGCGATTGCCAATCACCATGTGGCGTTTCACGAACCCCAGTGGCTGAGCGGTGGAGACCAGGACCAAGCCCTTGCCGCGCAAACGCGCGCCAAGCTGATGGACCGCTTGACCGCAGAGGATCTGATGCTCGTTGGCTTTCACCTTCCCCAAGGGGGGATTGGCCGGGTCCGGCGCGAGGGCCAAGGCTATCGATTTGTCCCAGGCTAGGCTGGCGGATCTTGACCAGCGCTGTGTGGGAAGGCGTGCTGAACCTGTGCGCGCCCGGACGTGGCCACTCTGGTGGGACGTTAACCGCAGCCCCACGCATCACTGCCCCAAAAGGCAGGTTTGACCAAGGTCGGACGCGTCAAAGGGATTGCACCCCGGCCCATCACAGGCCGGGGGGCCGTTGGGCGGTCTAGCCCAGCATGTCCGAGGTGATGCCGGTGTACCAGCCTTCGCTTTCCTCATAGGTCGCTTTGCGCAGGGCCGCGTCTTCGCCCGTGGACGAGATGAAGCCATCGACCTTGGCGATCTTTTCGGGCGTTGCCTCGTAAGTGGCGCCCACCTTCACGCCATTGTCGGGCGAGATTAGCGACCAGCAGGTGTTCGAGAACTTGGCTGGGAACACCTTCGAGTCGGTCAGTGCCCCGCGCCGCCATCGCACAAACCTTGGCCTGGCTGTTGGCCGAGAAGCCTGATTTGGGCATATCACCCTGGCTGGAGGCATCGCCCAACACGTAGATGTCGCCATCGGCCTTGCTGGACATATCAGACGCGTTCACCGGGGCCCAATTTCCATCGGTGACGCCTGCAACCTCGGCGATCCGTCCGGCTTTCATCGCCGGGATGACGTTGCAGACATCGACCTTGGTTTCTTCGCCATCGATGGTCAGGGTCATGGCGTTCGCATCAACGCTGACATCGCCACCTCCGAAATCGCCACCGATCCAATCAATCATCCCATCATAGTAATCCCCCCACCCTTCTTGGAAGAGCGCCATTTTGGAGAACTTCTCCTTCGGGTCAGCCACGATGATTTTAGCGGTTGGGTTGTTGGTCTTGAGGTAGTGCGCGATCATCGACACCCGCTCATAGGGCCCCGGTGGGCAGCGATAGGGGTTGGGCGGGGCGACCATGGCAAAAGTACCGCCCTGTGGCATCGCCTCCAACTGGGCTTTGAGCAGTTCGGACTGCGAACCTGCCTTATAGGCGTGGGGCATGGCGTTTTGCGCCGACAGGTCCCAGCCTTCGACCGCCCCATCCACAAAGTCGATACCAGGCGACAGGATCAGCTTGTCATAGGGCACCGAAGCGCCCCCGGCCAGGGCCACAGTTTTGGCTGTGCGATCCACATCAATGGCCCAGTCATGCACCACGTTCACACCGCCTGCGGCCAAGCTGCCATAGCTGTGGCCGATATCGGCGATCTGCTTGAAGCCGCCCAGATACAGGTTGGAGAAAAAGCAGGTGTAATAGGTGCGCGTCGGCTCGATCAAGGTGACGTTCAGCGCCCCTTTGCTGTCCTTGGCCAGATAGCGCGCAGCCGTGGCCCCGCCGGCGCCACCGCCCACGACAACCACATTGGGCCGACCCGCGGCTTTGATCATCGGGGCCGCCAATGTAGCGGCGGTCGCCGCTGTGGTGCCGATGAAGGTCCGTCTGTTGAGTGTCATTGTATCCTCCCGTTTGGTTTTAATTATCGAGCGCACCGAAATACGCAGCCAGGGCCGCAATTTCTTCGTCGCTCAGTCGCGCGGTCACCATTTGCATGACCGGGTTGGTGCGATGCTTTTCGCGGTAAGCGTGCATGGCCACCACGAAACTGTCCGTGTCCCATCCCACGATACCGGGTATGCCATCATTTGCACCGTTTGCTTGGTGGCATGTGGTGCATTCTGACGCGAGATAAGCGCCATAGTCCAGGTCCCCTTCCAGGGCCAAAACCTCTGCGGCAACCGTGAAGGCCGGCCCCGCAGAAGGTGCGGCGGCCGTGGCATCAGGATCAGCGAAAGGTGTTCAGGTATGCAACAAGCGCTTCCTGATCTCCTTTCTTCTTGAGACCCGCAAAGGCCATTTTGGTGCCAGACATGTAGGTTTTGGGGGCGGCCAAGAAGGCCGCAAGCTCGACCTCGTCCCACACACGGCCCGCGTCCATCGCCGCCTGGAACCCGGCGGAATAGCCAAAGCCGTCAACCGAGCCCATGACGCGCCCGACCACCCCGTTGAGATGGGGGCCGGAGCGGTTCTTGGCCCCCTCGCCCACCTGGTGGCAGCTTTTGCACCGTCGAAAGAGCGTCTCGCCCGCCTCTACCAAAGGGTCAGCCGAGACCGTCTCCACCTTTGCCTCTTGAACCGGGGCGGGGTCGACTTTTGCGGTGGCGGCGGGCACAAACGAAGGCCCGTCCGCCGTGAAGCTTGGCAAGTTTTGATCCGCTGCCTCGTTCATCATCGAATTGGACCCGCCTTCATCTGGGGTCTCGACCAAAAAGACCGAGCGCATGGTCACCTCGACCTGGTCTTTGCAGGCGGTCATGCACGGCTCCCCACGCCATGTCGCGTATTCGCGCGCCTCCCGGTCATCGACGAGAAAGCCGTCCGCATTGTGCATCTCGACATCCAAGAAGGTCTCGTTGGACAGCTCGAAATCATCATCGACCATGTCGTTGGAATAAAGGATATAGGCCACAATGGCATAGGTCTCGTCCACGCTTAGCGTGCCCGCCTCGCCAAATGGCATGGAGCGGTTCACGTAGTCCCAAACGGTGGACAGATAGGGCCAGTAGGATCCCACGGTTTTGACCGGATCCTCGTCCGCGAGGGTGTCGAACCCACCTGCGAGAACCGGCCAATTGTCCACCCCTTCGGCGAAATCCCCATGGCAGGCGGCGCATTTCTCGACGAAGACTTCCTCTCCATCCCAGACCGTGCCAGCCCCCACGGGCAGACCCCGCCCGTCGGGCAGGACATCCACATCCCAC
The DNA here is from genome assembly GCA_039821665.1 of Pseudomonadota bacterium. Taxonomy (GTDB): domain Bacteria; phylum Pseudomonadota; class Alphaproteobacteria; order Rhodobacterales; family Rhodobacteraceae; genus CANLSM01. The sequence goes on along the minus strand of JBCBNR010000080.1, from coordinate 3,389 downwards.
GCGGCAATCTCATCAGCATGGGCAGGACGGCCCAGATTGTAAGGGCCCGCGGCCTGCGGTGCCGGCTCTGTCAGATCCGCCGAGGATAGGCGCGCCTGGGCCTCGGCCTGCACCTGGGCGATCTTGGCCTGCAAATCATCAGCGCGCGCCGCCTCTAGCGCCGCTTTGTCAGACGCCGCACTGGCCTGGGCTTCGACCTGGCCGACGCGCGTCTGCAACCCTTCGATCTTGGAGGCCCCATAGTCGCGAGACGCGATTGCAAAGGCCACGCCCAGCACCAGGGCGCTGACGCCAAGGGCGGGAAACAAAAGATTAGGAGACTTCGACATTCTCGGCGATCCCTTCTGGGCTGACATACCAAGTTTGGATGCAATTGTTGTGGTAGACCGAGTTTTCGCCGCGCTCGGCGCGCAACTGGTCTTTGGTGGGCTGGACATAGCCCGTCTCGTCCATCGCGCGGGCCTGCAGCAGCATCGGCGCCCCATCCCAAGTTGTGTCGAGATAGAACCGCGTCAGTGCCTTTGTGTCGCCTTGCTTGCCCAGACGCGCGGTCTGCCAGGTAATGCCCCCGTCTTTCGAGACATCCACCCGGGTGATCTGACCATGGCCAGACCAAGCCAGGCCCGAGATGACCAGTGGCCCCGCGCCATGGCCGATCGGCATCTGCGGGCTGGGCGATGTGATCACCGATTTGGCGTCCATCACCCAGGTCCATTTGCGTGCGGTGCCATCCTCGTAGACGTCTGTGTATTTCGACGTCTCCTCACGGCTTTCCACCGCGCGGTCCACCACCTCGATCCGGCGGAGCCACTTGACCCACATGTTGCCTTCCCAGCCCGGCACCACCAGACGCACGGGATACCCGTGTTCCATCCGCAGAGCCTCGCCATTGGCCTTGAAGGCAACAAGGACGTCATCAAGGGCCTTCTCCATCGGGATCGACCGCCCGTTGGAGGACGCATCGGCCCCTTCCACATAGACCCATTTGTCGGGCGATAGATCAGCGCCCGCCTCGGCCAGCAAGGTGCGCAGGGGCACTCCGGTGTACTCCATGTTGTGGATCATGCCATGGGTGAACTGCACACCGTTGAGCTGTGCGCCGGCCCATTCCATGCCCGTATTGGCCGCGCATTCGCAGAAATAAACATGGTTTTCGCGTGGGAACCGCTCCAGATCTTCATAGGTGAAGACCAAAGGTCGGTCCACCAAACCATTGATCATCAGGCGAAAATCGCCCTTCGACAGCTCAATCGCGCCAGAATGGTGCCGCTCGAACGCGCAGCCCTGGGGCGTGATGGTGCCATCCAGTGCGTGAATGGGTGTAAAGTTGATCGACGAGATCGGAGAGGCGGTCAACCATTCCACATTGCGCCGCACCACCCCACTCTCGAAACGGATGGGCAGGCCGTAAGGCGTCTCATCCACGCCTGCGCCAGTGTAGGACGCCCAATCCTGAAGCTCGGTGATCAGCGGATCGGACCCGTTTGCGCCCGCCTGCCCTGCGGCCACGCTGCCCGCGGCAATCGCTGCACTGCCCTTGAGAAAGGCCCGCCGGGACGGTTTTTTGATAGGATCATCCATCTTACGTCTCTCCACGCATTAAGCGCCGATCACATCGACACTGGTGTTGGGGCCCACGCGCACAGTGCCCAGCTTAGCGATATGCGCCTCGACCACGTCCCAAATCTGTGGGCCCTCGGTCCCCTGGTTGACCGAGGCCCAGCCCGCCACCACATAGGCGCGCGCGGGGTCTATCGCCTCGCCCGTGCTCAGCAAGGTCATGTCGCTGATCCGGCTGCCTTGGGGCTTTTGCACGTCTATTCGGTACCCCAAGCCCCCGGTGCGCACCATGTCACCACCCTGTTGGTAGTAGGGGTCGGGATTGAAGATGTTATCCGCCACGTCCTCCAACACAATCTTCAGGAACTCGCCGGTCATTTCGGTTCTATACGCCTGGCCATAGGTCATGGCGGTCACACCAAAGATGTCCTCGCGCGTGATGTCCTGACCGGCCACCAGGGACGGGCCCCAGCGCACCCCGGGGCTCAGCGCGATCTGGGCATCCCGCTGGGATAGAAGCGCATCGCAAATCACGTCATCCCAGGTGCCGTTGAAGTTTCCGCGACGATAAAGCGTGCTGTCGGTTTGGCCGATCACTTCCGCCATCTCGGCCTCATAGGGCGCGCGCTCCGCCGCGATCAGGGCGGTCATATCCGGGTCAGGATCGATGACATCCGCAAAGATCGGGATCAGCTTGTGGCGAAATCCCATCATTTGGCCATCGCGCACGTCCAGATCCAGCCGGGTGACGAACTTCCCATGGGAGCCGGAGGGCACAATGATTGTCTGACCCGATAGAACCGGTTCGGGCAAGGCATCATGGGTGTGACCCGACAAGATCACGTCGACGCCTGAGACGAGGGTGGCCATCTTCTTGTCCACGTCAAAACCGTTATGGCTGAGGACCACAACGCAATCCGCCCCTTTCGCGCGCACCTCATCCACCATGGCTTGCAAATTCTCGTCCCGGATGCCGAACGAGAATTCGGGGAACATCCAGCCCGGGTTGGCTATGGGCATATAGGGAAAGGCTTGGCCGATCACAGCGATCTGGACTCCACCGCGCTCGAACATCTTGTAGGGCGGGAACAACTCCGCCGGCTCATCCCATTCCTTGTCAAAGATGTTTTGGCCCAGTGCGGCGAAGGGCAGCCCCTCAACAATCTCGGCCACCCGATCGCTGCCCAGCGTAAACTCCCAATGAAAGGTCATGGCATCGGGGGACAGGGCGTTCATTGCGTTGACCATGTCTTGGCCTTGGGTTTTCAGACAGGTGTAGGACCCGTGCCAAGTGTCGCCGCCATCTAGAAACAGGGCATCGGGGCGATCTGCGCGGATCGCTTTGATCACGGTCGAAATCCGGTCCAACCCGCCAACGCGCCCATAGGCCGCCGCGAGCGCGTCAAAATCGCCAGAGGTGAGCGCGTAGTGGGAGGGTGAGCCGTCGTCGATTCCATAAGCCTTGCGAAAATCCGCCCCGGTAATGTGGGGCACTGCACCACGATTACCGCCCACGCCGATATTGACCGAAGGCTCGCGAAAATAGATCGGCTTTAACTGTCCATGCAGGTCGGTGAGATGGATAAGAGAGACATTGCCAAAGGTCTCGAAACTCAACAACTGATCTTGGGTCAAAGCCTGTTGCGCTGCGAGGCGCGCCCAAGACCCAAAGCCACCCCCACCCAGAATTGCGGCGGTGGCCATGCCCATTTGAAGGAAATCGCGTTTCGAGATCATGGCGCGTTTACTCTTTTTTAACACATGCGAATATTTGCAGGTGTTATGGGAAAAAGGCCCGCCCTGTTTCGGGCGGACCCGGAAATTGTGGT
>JBCBNR010000079.1:0-9791 GCA_039821665.1 Pseudomonadota bacterium | reverse complement strand
CCGCGAGGCCCAGGTCACGGATGTCCAGGCAAAACTGGCCGCCCAATAGCGGCCCAAATCACGCCCTAGATCCCAGACTGCGCCCCACTACAGTGGGCAAGGACCAGCTGAACACCTGACTTTAAGACCATGCCCTCATCGATCCTAGGGGCCCCATCGATTTTCAACAAATACTCCCGCCGGAGGCGCATATGTCCTTTTTGACCGGAAGCTTTGTTCAGATGCGCCTAGGCTTGGTCTGCGCCCTCGCCCTTGCCTCAACCCAGACCCAAGCCCAGGCGCTTGAACTCTTTCGCCTTGTTGCCCTGTCGGGCTGTTTGGGCGCAATCGAGGCCGTGCAAACGCCCCTTGCTTCCGCGTCCCTGCAGGTGGGCACGGACCCGTCGGGCCTTTTGGACTGGTGCAGCTATGCCGTACCGGACGACGATGCCGACGCTGTGCTGGATTATTTCGACAATTGGGCCGCCCAAATGGTCGCGATCGAGCGCTACGTGCCCCTACCGGGCCCCGAGCGCATTTTGGACAGCTTTGAGTGGCGCGAGCCTGTGATCCGTGTCAGCCTGATCTCCGGGCGCGAAGGGCTGGTCTTTCGCGTGGAAGAATTGAACCAGGAAAGTTGATCGCGAAATGGGCCACAAATCCAGGCTGGGCGTCATCGTCATCGATTGCCAAACACAAGACTTGGACCAAGCGGCGGCGTTTTGGGGCCAAGCGCTCGGCGCGGATGCGCGGATCGAGCCAGATGGCAAATACGCCACCATCGGGGATCGCAGCACCTCGCCCGTCGTCCTGCTGCAGGCGGTCGATCACCCACCGCGCGTGCATCTGGACATCGAGAGCGATGACCAAGAGGCCGAGGTCGCCCGGCTCAAGGCTTTGGGGGCTGTGGAGGTGGGCACTCATCCCAAATGGACGATCCTTGAGGCCCCCACCGGTCACCGATTTTGCATCATCAAACCGCAGAATGACAGTTTCGCGGCCCACGCCACGGAACATCCCGACGCTTAGGGACCTCAAAGACTGGCTGAAAAGCGCGCTTTTGGACACGCAGGCGTTGAGGTTTTGATCTCACAGGCCTTAGGGTAGAAACATCGCAAAAGCCCCGAAGCGGGCGCATAACAGATCCAATGGGAGGATTAATATGAAAAGACTTGCAACCCTGGCGACGGCCGCCGTGATGGCCGCGAGCCCCGTGCTCGCGGATCTGGTGTTCCCGAGCCTCAGCTACCGCACCGGCCCCTATGCTGCGAACGGCATTCCCTTTGCGGATGGCTATGCGGACTACTTCACCCTGCTCAACGAGCGGGATGGCGGCATCGGCGGCGTGCCCATCCGTGTGCTGGAATGTGAGACCGGCTATAACACCGAAAAAGGGGTGGAATGCTACGAATCCACCAAAGGCGAAGGCGCGCTGGTTTATCAGCCCCTGTCGACCGGCATCACCTACCAGTTGATCCCCAAAGCCTCGGCCGATGGCATCCCCGTGCATTCCATGGGCTATGGCCGGACATCCGCGGCCAACGGCAAGGTGTTCGAGTGGATCTTCAACTACCCCGCCAATTACTGGAATGGCGCCAGCCATGTGGTGAACCACATTCTGGACGAGAATGGCGGTGACATCGCGGGCAAGAAAGTAGCGCTGGTCTACCACAACTCGGCCTATGGAAAGGAGCCCATTCGCACCCTTGAGGAGCTGAGCAAAAAGCATGGTTTCGAGCTGACCCTGATCGCCGTCGATCACCCGGGCCAAGAGCAGAAATCCCAATGGCTGCAGATCCGCCGCGAACGGCCGGATTATGTCACCATGTGGGGCTGGGGCGTGATGAACCAGGTGGCCATTCAAGAAGCGGCCAATGTGCGCTTCCCGATGGAAAACTTCATCGGTGTGTGGTGGTCCGCTTCTGAGAACGACGTTTTGCCCGCCGGTGATGCGGCGAACGGCTATAAGGCACTGGCCATGAACAACACCGGCAGCGACTTCCCCATCTATGCGGATTTGCAGAAATACGTGGTGGATGCGGGCAAAGCCGCTGGTGCCGGCGACCAGTTGGGAACCGTGCTTTACAACCGGGGCCTCTATGCCGCGATGCTGGCTGCTGAGGCCGCTAAGAAAGCACAGGAAATCCATGGTGTGGGCGAGATCACACCAGCAATGATGCGCGACGGCATGGAAGCGTTGGAGATCACGGCCGAGGGGATGGAGGCGTTGGGCCTGCCAAACTTCGGGCCAGCCTTCAGCGTCTCTTGCGAAAACCACGGTGGGCCCGGATTGGGCGCAGTGCAGCAGTGGGATGCCGCTGCCGGCACGTGGAACCTGATCTCGGATTTTGGTCCATCTGATATGGACGTGATCACACCCCGGATCATGGAAGACTCCGCGGCCTAGGCTGCCGAGAGCAACATCGCCGAGCGCAGCTGCGGCTAGGTGTCTCTCGGGCGGGCCGCATGGCGGCCCGCCCGACCTTCAAGCCATCAACAGGGGTCTGCAATGGTTGGGATCGATGACAGGGTTCTGTGCCGAACACCCGCAGCCCCCCAGGGAACGGGGACAAACATTCCGGTTTGGAAGTTTGAAGCCGTGCGCAGCGCCATTCTTGCGGAGCTGTCGCGGGGCAAGGCGCCCGCCAGCGCCCTTGTGGCCCGGGTTCGCGATCGTTTGCCCGCCCACGAGCTGGGCCGCCTCGGCTCGCTCGGGTGGCATGTAACCACCATCCGACTTGAAATGGAAGTGCGCGGCGAGGTGGCGCGCCTGTCCGAGGGACCGCTCGTGGTGGGGTTGGGCCCACACGCAAACAGCGGTCTGTGACCCCCGATAAAAGAGAGCGGTCCATGAGCTTTTACGACCAGGCCGAGACGCGCAGCGCCGAGCAGCGCTTTGCCGAGCATGATGCCGCGCTGAAAGACCAAATCGCACGCGCAGCCAGCTTGCCCGGCGCACCAGAGGCGTTGCGCGCAGCCAAAGGGCTGGGGTTAGAGGACTTGGCCAAAGTGCCGGTCTTGCGCAAAGGTGACCTGATGGCAGCACAACAGGCGCATCCCCCTTTGGGCGGCCTTGCCGGACCGCTGGAGGGCTTTGCCCATGTGTTTCAAAGCCCGGGCCCGATCTATGAGCCCGGCGCCACGGGGCGCGATTGGTGGCGTTTTGGACGGTTTTTGCATGCCTGCGGCATCGGCCCAGGCGATCTGGTGCAAAACTGCTTTGCCTATCACCTGACGCCTGCGGGCATGATGTTTGAAAACGGCGCTGCGGCCGTCGGGGCCACGGTCCTGCCCGCAGGCACCGGCCAGACGGAGGCGCAGGCGCAGGCCGCCCACCACCTTGGCAGCACCGCCTATGCTGGCACCCCGGACTATCTGAAGGTGATCTTGGACAAGGCCGACGAAGACGGGCTGGCGCTGAAATTTACCAAGGCCGCGGTCTCGGGCGGGGCGCTGTTCCCGTCCCTGCGCACAGCCTATGCCGAGCGTGGGATTGCCTGTCTGCAATGCTATGCCACCGCTGATTTGGGCCACATTGCCTATGAAAGCTCCGCGATGGAGGGGATGATCGTGGATGAAGGGGTGATCGTGGAGATTGTCACCCCAGGCACCGGCACGCCGGTCGAGCCAGGCGAGGTGGGCGAAATTGTGGTGACCACGCTCAACCCGGATTACCCGCTGATCCGGTTCGCGACGGGCGATATGTCTGCTGTTCTGCCAGGGCAAAGCCCCTGTGGGCGCACCAATATGCGCATCAAAGGGTGGATGGGTCGGGCCGACCAAACCACCAAGATCAAGGGCATGTTCGTGCGCCCCGAGCAGGTGGCGAGCTTGGTGGACAAGTTGGACGGTGTGACGCGCGCGCGCGTGATCGCGGGCCGCACGGCCGAGGTCGACACCTTGCACGTAAAGTTTGAGGGCAGCGCCGATTCCGCCACGGCAGAGGCCGCGGTGCAAGAGGTGCTTAAGCTGCGTGGCAGCGTTGAATTCGTGGGGTCCGGGGCGTTGCCCCGGGATGGTGTAGTGATCGAGGACACACGGACCTATGACGCCTGATAGGCGCGGGGAGGAACTATGAAACAACATCTTTTGGCTGGCCTGTTGGCGCTGGCCACTGCGCTGCCCTCCTGGGCCGAAGACGCGGTTCTGCTGGTGGCGGTAGGCGATTATCTGCGGATCGAGGACACGGAGCGGCGGCACCAATCGCTGACAAGCCTGCGCGAGGCCTATCGCGACGCGGGCTATACGGTGTTCTTCGAGCTCAACAAAAGCCGCGATGACATCACCCGCAGTTTTGCGGCGATCGAAGACCAGATGGACCGGTTTGAGCATCTGGTGATCCATGTCTTTGGACGGGGCGCGGCCAAACACAATGATCTTTATCTGCTGCCGCGTGACTTTGCGGGGCAAGGTCTGGCGCGTCTGTCGCTCAACGGCATCTCCGTGCAGATGATGTTGGACTTGGCCGGGCGCAAACCGGGCAAGTCGGCGGTGTTTTTGGGCCTGGAGGAGACGGATCTCGGCCTGCCCGCCAACATTCGCCGACCGTTGAGCGTGCCAGATGCGCCGGGCGGTGTGTTCGTGGCCCTGGGCGCCCCCAAAGAGATGGCGGATGCGGCAGAACGTGTGTTCCTGCGCCGGGGCGCAAGCCTTGCCCAAGCGGCGGCTTCGGCACCGGTTGCATCAGCCGGGGATGCCTCGGCCGCGTGGGTGATGAACGCAGCCCCGCCTGCTGTGGGCAATGAAGCCGGCCCCAGCATTGTCGAACGCACCTTGTGGCGGCTGGCCCAAGACAACCCCACGGAGGCGAATGTTCAGGCCTATCTGGACCGGTTTCCAAATGGCCTGTATGCCGCCCAAGCACGCGAGATGCTGGCCAAGATCGAGGCCGAAAAGGTGGACCCCGCCGAGGCCGCCGAACAGGCGCTTGCCCTGACCCGTGCGGACCGACGGGAGATCCAAGAGCATCTGACCCTTTTGGGCTATGACACAAGGGGCATAGATGGGATTTTCGGGCCGGGCACCCGTGGTGCGATCACCAAATGGCAAACGGCGGAAGCCTTGCAGCCCAGCGGCTTTGTGGATGCAGAGCAACGGGTGCTTTTGACCCGCAGGGCAAATGCCAAGCGCGCGCAGCTGAAGGCCGAGGAAGACGCGCGCAAACGCGAGGCCGAGCTTGCGGATATCGCATTTTGGCGGGCCACCGGCGCCTCTGGCACGCCTGAGGATCTGCGCGCCTATCTCGCGCGGTATCCCGAAGGCATCTATGCCGCCGCCGCCAAGCGCCAGTTGGAGCCGATCGAGGCCGCCGAACGGGCGCAGGCCCAAGCGGCAGAGCAGGCGGATTGGGATGCCGTACAATCCGCCAACACAGCGCAGGCCTATGAAAGCTATCTGGCCACGTATCCCAGCGGGGCCTTTGTGGACGCGGCCAAGGCCAAGCTGGCGGAGTTGAACCGCAATCAAGCCTCGCAGGCGCAAGTGGCACAATATCAACGCACAGAGCGCAGCTTGGGCCTGAACAGCGCGTCGCTTGCCTTGATCGAGCAGCGGCTGAAGATCCTGAACTATGATGTGGGCCGGGTCGACGGAAAGCTGGATGCCCAGGCGCGCGCGGCGATTAAGGATTTCCAACAGCGCCAAGGCGTGACGCCCACGGGCTATTTGACCTCGGGCACCCTGCAGCAATTGATTGTGGCAAGCAGCCGATAGCGCAAATCGGTGGGCCGGCCCCGACATGGGGCCCGACATGGGGGTTAGCCCACAGCGACCCTTCGGCCAGTCTTAGGGATACGGTCTGACCTGAGGCATGCGTCTTGGACGATCAGGCCGCGCGTGCCCAAACGCCGTTTGGGTCCTGGCCTAGCCCTCACCCAAGCGTCACACAGATCGCGACTGCGGCTCTTGGTGTCTATCCCAAATTTTAGTGTCTCAAACAAAAACCCCCGCCGCTTGGCAGGGGTTTTGTGGGTAAGCTGTCCGAGATCAGCCCTGGCGCGCTTTGAACCGGCGCTGAGTTTTGTTGATCACATACACCCGGCCCTTACGGCGAACCAGGCGACAGTCACGGTGGCGGCTCTTGAGCGAGCGCAGGGAATTGCGGACCTTCATCGGTCATCTCCTCTTTCATGCGCCCTGCTTGGTGAGCAGCGGCAAAAGGTTTCATTTTCGTTCCCAAGCCTGGGAAGGGAATGGTGGGCGTAACTGGGATTGAACCAGTGACCCCTTCGATGTCAACGAAGTGCTCTCCCGCTGAGCTATACGCCCAATTCACCTCGGGCCGCCCTTTCGGCCAGCTCCAACGTTCGAGCCGTATAAAAGGGTTGGCCCTGCGGTTCAAGACCTTTTGCTTGCCATAGTTTTGAGTCTAAACTCCGCACATTCGTGTTCGAGGCAGGACGCTTGACTGAGCCCTACTTTTTGCAAGTCCCCGAGGTGCCATCCTCGTGCGCTGTGTTTTCATCGCCCCATTCCGGGTCGGAGTATCCACAGGCGTTTTTGGACCAAACCCGGCTAAAGGGCCAGGCGATCCGGTCGTCCGAAGACGCTTTCGTGGCCGAGCTTTTTCGCGATGCGCCAAGCTATGGCGCGCCGCTTTTGGCGGCCAGGTTGCCGCGGGCCTATGTGGATCTGAACCGGGGCGAGGACGAGCTGGACCCGGCCCTGATCACGGGCGTCCAGCGTCAGGGCAGCAATCCAAGGATCGTCGCGGGCTTGGGGGTGATTCCCCGCGTGGTGGCCGAAGGACGCGCCATTCGCGACGGTAAGTTGAGCCTGAGCGAGGCAAAGTCCCGCTTACACGAAGGCTATTACCCCTATCACACAAGGCTTAGCGCGCTTTTGGACGCGCAGCGCCAACAGCATGGCGAGGCGGTGCTTTTCGACTGCCACTCCATGCCGAATGATGCGCTAAGCTCGGCCCCTATGGTGCGTGGCAAACGGCCCAACATCATTTTGGGCGATCGCTTTGGATCCTCTTGCGGGCGGTGGCTGATGGATGCGGCGTCCGACATCTTTGCGGCCCATGGCTTTGTGGTCGCGCGCAACGCCCCCTTTGCGGGCGGCTATATCACCCAATTCTACGGGCGCCCGTCTCGCAATGTGCATGCGTTGCAGATTGAGATCGATCGAAGCTTTTATATGGATGAACAGCGGCTGACCCGACGCGCGGATTTTGGCCATTTGGTCCAACGGCTCAGCCAGGTGATCGCAGGTCTGACCCTGATCCGCAGCACAGGCCTTCCCCTCGCCGCAGAGTGAGCGTCTTGCCCGCCCCACATGCTTGGATGTGCCACCGATGCGCGGCAGACAAAAAAAAGGCCGTGCAGAGCACGGCCCAAGTCTAGGGAGGAAACGCCCGGATCGGGCGCGTGTGATGCGAACATCACATGTCTCGTTTTATAGTGCAGCGCAACACAGTCAAGTGTGCAGGTGCGAAGAACTGCTGAATTTACGGAACGTCAGGCTGGATTGACGCGTAATTGTGCAAACCGATTGACATTGCCTGACCGGTAACCACGGGCGCAACGGCGCTGTGCAAGATTTCCTAAAATTGACGCGAGTCAGCGCAGTGCACGGCCCTTTACGATTGCATCTGACCCGTGGCGCTTGCGAATCTCATCCGTTGCACGTTCGGCCGCGGCCCGGGTTTGGGCGCCTTCATCCAACAAGTCAGCCTCCACATCCGCCAAATGGCCGGCACAGATCTGTCCCAGGCCCACACCGATCAATCGAAAAGGCGCTTTGTCTAGGCTCGCGTCCAGCAAGGGGCGGGCGCTGTCATAGATCTTTTGGGCCAATTGCGTGGGTTGGTGCAGCGACACACGCCGGCTCAACAAAGTGAAATCCGCTTGTTTAAGCTTCAACGTCACCACCCGGCCCGCTTGATCCGTCGCCTTAGCGCGATCCGATACCTTTTCCGCCAGACGCCACAGATGCCCATCCAGCAAATCGAGGCTGTCGATATCTGTCGAAAAGGTGGTCTCATTCGAGATGGATTTCGTATCCCGCTCTCGCGCCACCTGACGCCGATCTTCGCCCCGCGCCAGCGCCCACAGCCTGTCGCCCATGGCCCCATAGGCGCGGATCAGGTCCGGACGCTCGCGCCGCTTTAGGTCCGCGATGGTGCGAATGCCATCCCGCTCCAACGTGGCGCCAAACGCGGCCCCCACCCCCCAGATCACCGAAACAGGCTGGGTTTCCAAAAACGCCTCCGTCTCGGCGCGCCCGATCACCGAAAAGCCCCGGGGCTTGTCCAGGTCCGAGGCGATCTTGGCCAAGAACTTGTTATGGGACAGCCCGACCGAGCCTGAGATGCCTAATTCCTCCTCCATCCGTTTGACCAGACGCGCCATCAGCAAAACTGGGGGCGCGCCGTGCAAACGCTCCGTTCCGCTGAGATCTAGAAAGGCCTCGTCCAAGCTCAGCGGCTCGATCACTGGGGTCAATTCTTCCATCATGTCACGGATGGCCCGCGACACGGCGACATAGACCTCCATCCTGGGTTTGATGACCACCGCCTCGGGGCACAGCTCTAACGCTTTGAACATGGGCATGGCCGAGCGCACGCCTTTGATCCGCGCGACATAGCACGCGGTGGACACAACACCGCGCCGCCCGCCGCCGATAATCACCGGCTTGTCGCGCATCTCGGGGCGGTCGCGCTTCTCGACCGAGGCATAAAAGGCGTCGCAATCCATATGGGCGATAGAAAGCTGGGTCAGCTCGGGATGGCGGATCAGCCGGGGCGAGCCGCAGGAGGGGCAACGGCGCGCGCCCACACACAAGGTTAGACAGGCGCGGCAAAGGGTATCTGGATCGGCCATGGTGACAGATTAACGCAAAGGCGGCAGCCCCGACAGGTGTTCAGGCGCGCGGTGGGAGCGTGGCCAAAATCTCCTCCACCGCCTGGGCAGGGTTGGGGGCTTGCCAGATGGGCCGCCCCACCACGATGTGATCCGCCCCTTCGTTAAGGGCCGCGGCAGGCGTCGCCACACGCTTTTGGTCGTTCATCTCTGACCCCAAGGGCCGCACACCTGGGGTGACGATCAGCTTTCCGTCAGCCTCGGCCAGGGCGCGAATGGCCCGCGCCTCAGACGCAGACGCGATGACACCATCGGCACCGGCCTCCAAGGCAAGGCGCGCCCGCTCTACCACCAAGTCCTGCACATCGCCTGCCCGCATCAAGGCCAAGTCCAAATCCGTCCGATCAAGCGAGGTGAGGATCGTGACCGCCAGGATTTTCGTAGCGGTATCCCCACGCCCCGCAACGGCGGCGCGCACCACATGGGGGTCGCCATGAACAGTCAGAAAACTAAGGTCGTATTGCACAAGACCCGTGACTGCAGCGTTCACAGTGGCACCGATGTCAAACAGCTTCATGTCCAAAAACACCCGCTTTCCCAGCGAGGTCAGCTCGTCCGCGAGCGCTAGTCCGCCACCGGTGAGCATGCCCAGCCCGATCTTGTAGAACGAGACCCGCTCGCCCAAAGCTTCGGCCAAGCGAAGCCCTTCCAAGGCGTTGGGCAGATCAAGGGCAACGATCAAGCGGTCATCGGACGGGGTTTGGGACATGGGCTGATCCTCCTGCCCGTCACATCTGCGCCCTGCACCCCGGCGCGTCAACTGTGCAGACGGCCGGGCCGCCCTTTGGAGCCGCCCCCTGGTGCAAGGCACCGCGCGTGCGGCTGCTTCGGGCACCGAAAAGGGATGTACGGCGCAGCATCAACACCAGCAGCCCCCCGTGCAGGATGTTTTGAGCCCGGCAACCTGACCTCTCCCCCTTGAGACAGCTCGCGGCAAACCCCATTTCT
>JBCBNR010000078.1:0-9860 GCA_039821665.1 Pseudomonadota bacterium | reverse complement strand
TGATCTTTAACTGGCTGCCATGGATTTTCATGTTCATGCTGGGCAACTTTGCTGCCGGTCTGGTTATCTATTGTTGCGAGAAGGTCAGGATGTTGTTGGCGCACCAATAGATAACCAGACCGGCAGCAAAGGTGCCCAGCATGAACATGAAAATCCATGGCAGCCAGTTAAAGATCATCGCCTGGGTTGGGTCCGTGGGCGCTGGGTTCAGCTTTTGCTGCATCCACATGGTGACCCCCATCAGAATGGGGAAAACGCCGATCGAGAAGATGCCCAACAGGCTGGTGGGGTCCGGCGGGGTGAAGGGCAGCAGGCCAAAGAGGTTGAGAAACGAGCTTGGGTCCGGGGCCGAGAGATCTTTGATCCAGCCAAAGAATGGCGCGTGGCGCAGCTCGATGGTCACGAAAATAACCTTGTAGAGCGAGAAGAAGATGGGGATTTGCACCAAGATCGGCAGGCAACCCGATGCTGGGTTCACCTTTTCCTTCTTATACAGCTCCATCATTTCGGTCTGCAGCTTGGTGCGGTCGTCGCCCACCCGCTCTTTAATTTTCTCCATCTCCGGCTGCAGCTTTTTCATTTTCGACATGGAGACGTAGGATTTGTAGGCAAGCGGCAGCAGCAGGGTCTTGATGACCACGGTCAGCGCGATGATCGCCCAACCCATATTGCCGATCCAAAGGTTGAGGTAGTGCAGCGCCTGGAAGATCGGTTTGGTGAAGTAGTAGAACCAGCCCCAATCGATGGCGTCGACGAACTGCTCGATCCCCAGATCACGCTCATAGGCCCGCAGATCCGCCCATTCTTTTGCGCCCGCAAAGAGGCGGGTAGAGCTTTGGGCGGTGGTGCCAGGGCCCACTTCCACCACGGGCAAGCGCATATCGGTTTGGTAGGTGTCGATAGAGGGCGTGTATTTTGCAACCGCCGTGAAGGCCTGGCCCGCCTGGGGGGCCAGGGTTGCCATCCAGTAATGGTCGGTAAAACCGATCCAGCCGTTTTGCTCCGCTGGCAGCACCTCCGCATGGGCGCCCTCCGCTGCGACAATGTCCAGATCTTCCAGGTTGGAATAGCTCTTTTCGGTCAGCGCGCCGTCAGTTGCTGCGATCATGCCCTCATGCAAGACAAAAAAGTTGCGCAGATCTTGCGGTTTGCCGCGGCGCGCGAGAAGGCCGTAAGGGAAAAGCCGAATAGCCTCGGCGGTGTTGTTGCGCACTGTCTGGGTGACCGTGAACATGAAGCGATCGTCGATCTCGATGGTTTTTTGGAACACCAGGCCCGCGCCGTTGTCCCAGGTCAGCACCAGGGGGGTCTGCGGGGTCAGCTTCGCGCCCGCAGGCGTGGTCCATTTGGTGGTAGCCCCGGGCAAAAGCTCGGGTGAAAGGTCCCCCGCCGGCGCCCAGCCATGCAGCGCGTAATAAGCGCCGCTGGCCCCTGCCGGTGACAGAAGCGTCACGATCGGGGCGTCTTCTTCCAAGGTGGTGCGGTAGCCTTTGAGCTGCAGGTCGTCGATCCGCCCCCCGGCAAGCGAGATCGAACCGGTCAGCTGGTCGGAGTCCAATTCGATGCGTGGCGACGCTTCAAGCGCCTGATCGCGATTGGGTTGCAAGCCGCCGACAGCACCGATTGGGGCCTCGGCGCTAGGGGCTGGGGTGACGATGCCGTCCTCGGTCGGGGCAGTGGTTTGGGCTTGTGGGGCGGGCAGGTCTTGCGGGGCTTCGGGGGGGAACAACAGGAACCAGACGAGAATGACCAAAAAGCTCAGACCCGTTGCCAAAAGCAAATTCTTGTTCTGATCGTCCATACTCGGATCGCCTCTCGCCCGTATCCCAACGCCACAGCGTTCAACCGTTCTGCCAGCCAAAGGTCAAGCGCCTTCGCGCCCAGGCCGGGGGGCAATGCCCGCTTAGCCGATTTTACGTCGTGATAGCTCCCTAAAAATCAAGGTCAGCAGGATGTGTCACGGGCGCACGGTTTGCGATGCGCGGACGCCACCGGGGGTATGCAGGGGCCGAGACGGTGTTGGGGCCAGGGCCGGGTGCTTGACGGAATAGCCTGGAACATGGGGGCGGCTGCGCAAAAAAAAGTTTGCGCGTGGCGCGTGCAACGGGCTGGCAGGCCGAGGGCAGGGGTGCCCTTGCCGGTGGTGACGTACGCTTTGGTGGTTAAAGGCCCGCCAGAGGTTGGGTATGCGCGCGTCCCAGGACCGCGGCCGATCTTAGCCCATCTGAGGTTTGGCCAAACCTGCAGCCGGCGCGCCAAGATCACCCTTGGGGGGCGGTTGCTGGGTGATCGTGCCGTGCTCGGCGTGCCAGCGGTCGAGCCAACGCAAGGTTTCCTCCAACCCCATGGGTTTGCCAAAATGATAGCCCTGAAAGACGCGCCCCCCCAACGCGGACACACAGTCCACAATGGCTTGGGTTTCGACCCCTTCGACCAGTGTGCCGATGTTTAGCCCTTCAGCCATGCCGACCATGGCGACCACCAGCGAGCGATGGCTGGCATTCTCTTCGATATCCGCGATGAACGAGCGGTCGATCTTGATGCGATGGGCGCCGAACCTTTCGATATTCGACAGCGAAGCAAAGCCGGTGCCAAAGTCATCCAGATCGATCCGGTATCCTTTTTGGGCGATCCGCTTGAGGTTGCGCAGTACAGCGGAATTCGCATCCTCGGTCAGCACATCTTCGAGAACCTCGACATTCACGCAGGCTGGATCCACCTCCAAGCGGTCGCATTCCCAGTCCAACAGGTCCAACAGCCGGTCCGAGGCGATTTGCTCTGCCGAGAAATTCAGGCCGATGCTTTGCACAGCGAACCCGGCTTGCTGCCATGTGCGAAACGCCTTGAGCCCCGAGATGATGGTCACTTCGCCCAATTCTTCGGACAGGCCGGCGGCCGCGGCAATGTCGAGAAAATGAAACGGCGAGAGCAGACCTTTGGTGGGGTGGTTCCAACGGATCAAAGCCTCGAACCCCGCGATGCTATGGTCCGCAATGTCCACTTGTGGCTGGAAAAAACTGATAACTTCGCCTTGTTTCAGCCCACGCGCGAGATCCTGGGCCCGGTCCTGGGCGTCTTGCACGCTTTTGAGCATGGCCGGAACAAAAATTGATGGTGCGGCACCCTCGTCCCGCTCCATCGCCAATTCAGCCTCGCGCAGAAGATCCTGGTCGTCACTTGGGCAGGCGGTGCCGAACGCCACCCCGATTTTGACACCCAATTGGATGGGCACGCCTTTTTGGGTCACGGGTCGGGCCAGGGTCTTGCGCAATTGCACCACCAACTTGTCTAAAGAGGCGCCCCGAAACTCCCCCAAAAAGAGCAACGCAAAGCGCAACTCATCCAAGCGCACCGTCACCTCCGCCCCCACAGAGAGGGCTGCCAACCGGTCAGCGGTTACGCTGAGCACCGAGCCTGCATCGCCCAGGCTGCTTTTTTGCTGAACCGAAAGCGCCAAAAGGGTAAGGCCCTGCGCCTCTTCGGCTTCGCGCGGCAGGCTGAGGGTGGAGCGCAGCATGTTGCGGTTGGCCAGCCCGGTTTCGGCATCGAAGAACGCCTCGCGCATCGCCTCGTCCAGGCGCGCCTCCGACTGGGCCGACGCCTCGCCCACTTTGCGATGCATGGGCGCAAAGACAAAAAACGCAAAGCCCCCCAGCACCGCCAGTTGAAGGCCCAGCACGATTAACTTGGTCACGGACAAAAGCACATCGAAGGTTTGGTGGTTCTGCCGGTGCAGGTTGGCCATGTAGGTCAAGCGGCTGATCAATTGCAGTTCGAGAAACGTGTTCAGATCGGTCAGCGTGTCTACGCCGATATCAGGCCGAAGCTCCATCAAATGGGTGTAGAGACGACTGTCGAAGGCATGCATGGCGGTGAGCGTCTCGGGCCCCAGATTGCGCAGATCCCGCACATGCAACAGGTTTCCGGGCAAGCCGTCGGGCCAATACTTCAAACGCTCATCGATGCGGGCGGCTGTGTCCTCAAACTCCGCAATTATACCGGCCATGCTTTCAGCGACCGCGATCCGCTCTTCATGGTCGCCATCCATCAACGCCTCGATCGCAAGCGTGCTGACCGATTGCAGCTTGGTCGCTGTCTCCAGCATGTCGCGATGCATCTCCAGCGTTCGACGCTCCAACCCGGTGAGGCCAGAGACCAAGAGAAAGCCGATGACGAGCAGAAAGGCCAAACTTTGCAGCGCGCGGCGTTGCGTGCGCGACAAATGGGCAATCAAAGTCTGTGTTTGGCTGGGCGAGGGCGACAACATGGGGCGTTGTCTCGCCTGATTCGCGCTAAGCGTGTCTTAATCCTGCCCCAAATCATCCTTGCCGGGATCCTGGGGCGCGCGCGATAACTGTCCGAAATCGAAAAGATTTGGATCCAGCAGATGGCTGGGGTTGGAGTTTGTCAGCGCGCGAAAGATCTTTTGGCGCCGCCCGGGGTGGCGGTCCTCCCACCCGTCGATCATCGCTTTGATTTGCTGTCGTTGCAGCCCGTCCTGCGACCCACACAGATCGCAAGGAATAATCGGATAGCCCATGGCCTTGGCAAATCGGGCGCAATCAACCTCGGCCACATGGGCCAGCGGTCGGTAAAGGAACAGATCGCCTTCGTCATTCACCAGCTTGGGTGGCATCGAGGCAAGCTTGCCGCCGTGAAAGAGGTTCATAAAGAACGTCTCGATCATGTCATCCCGGTGATGGCCCAGGACAACCGCGCTGCACCCTTCCTCGCGCGCGATGCGGTACAGGTTCGCGCGGCGCAGGCGCGAGCACAGTGCGCAGTAGGTCCGCCCCTGGGGCACCTTGTCCACAACGATGGAGTAGGTGTCCTGGTATTCGATCCGGTGGGGCACGTTGCGGTCCTTTAGGAACGCGGGCAGGACGGTGGCTGGAAAGCCCGGTTGCCCCTGGTCGAGGTTGCAGGCCAGGATCTCCACCGGCAAGAGACCGCGCCATTGCAGCTCCGTCAGGATAGCCAGAAGGGTATAGCTGTCTTTGCCACCGGACAGGCACACCAGCCACTTCGCCCCGGCTTCGACCATGCCATAGGCCTGGATCGCCTCGCGCACATTTTGCACCAGCCGTTTGCGCAGCTTTTTGAACTCGGTGCTTTTGGGGGCACCGGCGAAGAGCGGGTGAATGTCATTGCCATCGTCGAGCATGGCGTCTGGTTAGGGGGTTTTGCGCGCAGGCTCAACTGTTGTGCCCTGGGCCCAGGTGGGATTTGAGTATTTGGTGAAAATCGATTGGGGGTGAGGATGGCGTTTCAACCTTTTGCGGTGGAGCAGTACCTGTCTGAGACAGAGCATGGGGTGCGCTACAACTTCTCGGAATCCGGAGTGCATCCCATGACCTTGGGGGACGCCTGTGCCCTGGCCGGCGTGGACCGCGAGGCGTTGTGGGAGGGCGTCTTGGACTATCCCCAAGTCAACGGGTCCGATCGGTTGCGCGCCGCGATTGCAGGGCTTTACCCAGGCGCCGGGCCCGAGAATGTGTTGGTGACCGTGGGGGCGACAGAGGCCAACACGTTGGTGGCGGGTGCGCTATTGCGCCCGGGCGCGCGGATGCTGACGCTGACGCCCACCTATGGGCAACTTCCCGGCAACGGGGTCAACCTAGGCGCGCAGGTGGTGGAGGTGCCACTCAGCGCATCCGATGGCTGGCGGTTGGATCCCTGTGCGTTGAGGGCCGCACTGTCGCCCGCGCCTGCGCTGATCCATGTGGTCAATCCGAACAATCCCACAGGGCAAATCCTGTCGGATGCAGATCGGATGGTGCTGGAGGACGCGGCCGATGGCAGCGGCGCGTGGCTGGTGGCCGATGAGGTCTATGGCGGGACCGAGCGGGCGGGCCGCGCGCCCACCGCCAGCCTGTGGCGCGCGGATGCACGGCGCATCGTGATCAACTCGCTGTCCAAAGCCTATGGATTGCCCGGGCTGCGCCTGGGCTGGGTGGTCGCACCCGAAGAGATTATCACCGCGATGTGGCGGCGGCATGAGTATGCAGCCATTGCAGCCCCCATACTGTCGATGGTGCTGGCGGAGGCGGTGTTGCAACCTGCCGCGCGTGCGCGGATCACCGCGCGGGCGCGGGGGTTGATCGACCGGGGGTTTGAGACCTTCCAACGCCATCTGCGGACCCTGCCCGGGATGTTCACCCTGACGCCGCCCATGGCCTCGGCCATGTCGTTTGTGGGCTATGATCTGCCCATCGGCTCGGAAGACTTGGCCCGCCGTCTGCGTACGGAGTGTGACGTGCTGGTGGTGCCGGGTGCGCGGTTCGGATGCGAGGGGCATTTCCGGTTCAGCTCGGCCCTGCCTGAGGATCATCTGGAGGCGGGTCTAAGCCGGATGATGGATCTGATAAAGGCGCTCTGAGGCGGTCCAAACCGGATCGTCTTGCGTATTCAGCTGCAAAGAGGAGCGTGTCTATGCGGATCTGGATTGTGGTGTTGATGCTGGTGCTGGGGGCGTGCGTGGGACGTCCGAGCCTGGAGGATCCCAGCCTGGGTGGCCCGAAGCTGGACTTGGAGACGTTTTTTGCGGGCGACGTGATCGGCTATGGCCAGTTTCAGGACCGGTTCGGCACGCCGCTGAGGCGCTTTGAGGTGGCGATCCAGGGCAGCTTTGACGGCCAGGTGCTGACCCTGGTGGAGGATTTCATTTACGAGGACGCAAGCACGGAACAGCGGATCTGGCGCTTGCGCAAAACCGGTGAGGACAGTTGGGAAGGCTCGGCCCCCGGCGTTCTGGGCACAGCCACTGGCGAGGAGCGGGGCGATGCCTTCAATTGGCGCTATGCCATCGACCTTCCTGTGCCGGACGGAACCCTGCGCGTGGCCTTCGACGATTGGATGTGGCGCTTGGATGAGGATCGGGTGCTCAACCGGGCCTATATGACCAAGTTCGGTGTGGATATCGGCGAGGTGATCATCTTTTTTGTCCGTCAAGTTGGACAGGCGGACAACTAGTCCGGAACATTGTCGATGCCCGAGCGGCCCCAGGGGTGACAGCGGGCAAGGCGGCGCATCGTCAGCCAGGTGCCGCGCACCGCGCCATGACGCTCTAATGCCTCAAGCGCATAGGCCGAGCATGTGGGGTGGAAGCGGCAGTTTTGCCCCACCCAGGGCGAGCCCACCAAACGATAAAGCCGCACAGGCAGCGCGATGAGATGGGCAAGCGGACTCATCCCCGATCGGATGGCAGCGTGCTTGGCGCGTGCCCGTGCACTTTGTCGAGCGCCCGGGACAAGTCGCGGTGCATCTGCGCAAACTCCAACTCCGTGGTGCTTTTGGGGCGTCCGATCAGCACGTAATCCCATCCTGGCATGGCGCGGGGGCCCAACACCTGGTGCGCAAGATGGCGCAAGCGGCGCTTGGCGCGGTTGCGGGTGACCGCATTGCCGAGCTTTTTAGAGCAGGTGAACCCGACCCGCGCTGGCATATCCGCGCCCGCAGCGAGACCCGCGCGGCGGTGGGCCAACAAAATGAACCCGTCGCGCACCGCGCGCTGGCCACGGTTGGCGGCGAGAAAGTCAGGCCTGTTGCGCAGACGCAAAAGGGCCGCAGGGACAGTTTCCGCTGCGACCGTTGTCTGATTTGGGATGTTTGACATGGGACGTCTTTCAGCCCCGCGCGCTTAGGCAGACAGGCGCTTACGGCCCTGGTTGCGGCGGCGATTCAGGATCTTACGACCATTTTTGGTGGCCATGCGCGCGCGAAACCCGTGGCGGCGCTTGCGAACGAGATTGGACGGCTGATAAGTGCGTTTCATCTTCTAACGTCTCCTCAAGGACGGTTGAGCCGCCCGCGCGCCCATATGGCGCGGCTTTGTCGGTGTTCCAGACCGGCTCGTTAGAGCGCGCGGGCGAAGTTGTCAATTCACCTGCGGCTCTTTTTGGTGGATTTCCAGCCGTAAAGCGCGCGTCCCGTTTCGATCCGGCGCAGCTCGTCCACAAACTCGTAACACAGCTCCACCCTATGGGTCTCTGGGTCCCAGAACGCATTGGCCTCGCCGCAGGGGCGGGCGGTGAGGTATATCTTCTCAGGCCAAGCCACCAGTGCATTATAGGCCTGGGCCACTTCCTCCAACAAACCGGTTTCGCTCAGGTCTTGGATGACATCCTCGAATTGGGGGCTGGGCTGATATTCCACGTGCAACTTGTCTTTCATGGGTGCGCCCGGCGCAGGGCTGACCGCGCTGACCAGCACATCCCAACTGTCAAAGGCAAGGCTTGCCTCGTCCTGGCACGTGGCCTCGCGCCGGCCGGGCAGGTTGGACCATTTCGGTACGTTCGAGAACAGCGCCGGGTTCGACCCAAACAACAGGCAGACCACACGCTCGGCCCTCTGAGCGCTGAGCGCGTGTTCCGAATAGCTCAACAGCACGCCAGTATCCTCGCCCCGGCCATGCATGACCAACCACGCCTCGGAGACATTGCGCAGCGCAGGTTCGGCCTGCGCCCCCAAAGTTTCGATCATCATCAACGTGGCGAAGGTGTCGGCTGCGATCTCCTCGGAGCCCAGCACAGGCATTGCAAATTCGTCGATCAGCGCGTGCGCAGTTTCGTGGTGCAAGATGTGCAGCAGCGAATCCCGCACAAAATCTGACAGCTCAGCCCGGGCCTTCAGCCCGCTGGCCACCAGCAGCGCCATCGCAAAAAGAGGGAAGGCCAGCATCTGCCAGCGCAAAGAGGGGGACCAGGACGTAACCTGGGAGGAGGAATGTTTCACGCACGTCACCCGTTCTCACGCAATCGAGACGCCCCCACGCCGATTGCAACACACAAAAAGCCAAGCCTGTAACAAACTTGGTCGACCCTTCAATGGGCCGTGAAGCCCACTGTCCATGGCGCTGAATATGCGCGACATACGTCCCAACGCAGCGTCCCTGGAAAGGATTTGCCACAAATGTTAGCGGAAACCGACAAAAATAAGTCGATAAAGTTAAAATCTCTGGTCCCATTGGGCGTCGTGGCGGTTGCAGCGATTTTGGGATTTGTGTTTTTACGCGACCTCTTGTCGTTTCAGGCGCTTGCGGACAACCGCGAGCTTTTGCTGGCCTGGCGGGATGACAATTACCTGCTGGTGGCGCTGATTTACGTGCTGATCTATGTGGCGGTCGTGGCCTTCAGCCTGCCCGGTGGGTTGGTGATGACACTGACCGGGGGCTTTCTGTTCGGCGCGGTGATGGGGGCAAGTCTGACGGTGGTTGCAGCCACACTCGGCGCCACGGCGATCTTTCTGGCTGCCAAAACCGGTTTGGGCGACAGCCTGCATGCGCGCCTCAAAAGTGCCAGTTCCGGCGGCATTCTTGGCCGGATCGAGGCGGGTTTGCGCGAAAACGAGGTGTCGTATCTGCTAATGATGCGTCTGGTGCCGGCCATCCCGTTTTTTGTGGCAAATCTTGCGCCTGCCTTTTTGGGGGTCAAGCTGCGCAACTACGTGTTGACTACGTTCTTCGGCATCATGCCGGGTACGGCCGTCTATGCCTGGGTCGGCTCGGGCCTGGGCGAGGTGTTCGACCGGGGCGAGACGCCCAATTTGGGTCTGATCTTCGAGCCGCAGGTTCTGGGCCCGATCCTGGGGCTCGCGGCCCTCTCGGCGCTGCCCATCGTTCTTAAATCCTTGCGCAAATCGGAGCAGTGACCATGGCCACACGGATCAAAACCGACCTTCTGGTCATCGGCGCAGGCTCTGGCGGGTTAAGTGTGGCGGCCGGTGCCGTGCAGATGGGCGCAGATGTGACCCTTCTGGAAGGGCATAAAATGGGCGGGGATTGCCTGAACTACGGCTGCGTCCCGTCCAAGGCGCTGATTGCGTCGGCCAAGCATGCCCATGCGTTTGGCGCAGGTCAGCCC
>JBCBNR010000077.1:0-9928 GCA_039821665.1 Pseudomonadota bacterium | reverse complement strand
CGTGGGCTGGCCACGCAGAGTATCGCGCGACAGACGGCCAGGTCCGCGTTGATCCCTGTCTTGTTTCTGGCGGAAGCCCTGCCAAGAGGACAATGTCGCATCAAATCTTGACCTTCATTCTCGACGCGCGCGACGCACAAGTCACAATTCCGCACCGCCAGAGGCAACTCTTGGCCGGGCTTTTGCTGGCGTTGAGCGGCTTCAGCGTTGCGGCAATGATGGCCACGTTCAAATTGAGCCAAGAGACTCTGTCGCTGCCGCAAACGATCTTTCTGCGGACCTTCAGCGGTATCCTTCTGACGCTGCCACTCTTCGCCCTTGTGCCGGTCGGGCTTATGCCCGAGGGGCGGCTTGGGCTTTATGCCACGCGCATTGCTCTGGCCATAGCGGCGCTCACATGCTGGCTTTACTCCATAGCGCACATGCCCCTGGCGCTTGCCAGCGCGCTGTCCTTTTCCAAAAGCATTTTCATGCTGTGGCTCGCGGCTGCGTTCATGTCCGAAAAAATCACGGGCCGAAAGCTATTCGCTACGGTTTTGGGTTTTGTCGGTGTGGTGCTGGCGCTTGATCCGCAGGGTGCAGTGGGTGTCCCTATACTGGCGGCGGCCGCTGGGCTAGTTGGCGCCTTCCTTGGCGGGATGATGACAGTCGTTGTCAAGCAGCTGTCGTCGACCGAGCCTACATTGCGCATGATGCTTTATCCGCATTTGGGTGTGTCGGCCGTATTTTTGATCCCTGCCATTCAAACGTGGCAGCCAATCGATCTCGGCACGCTGTGGCTGATCGTGGGAATGGCAGTCTTCGGATCGATCAGCCAATGGTGCTTTGTAACGTCCTATCGCCTGGGTGACATCTCTGCCCTTGCGCCGGTGGAATACACCCGTCTGGTGGCGGCGGCGCTCTTTGGCTACGCGATTTTCTCGGAGGTTCCGACGCTCATGATGACCCTGGGCATGGTCTTGGTTTGCCTCTCGGCCTATGCCGCGATCTCTCCCCGCACAACAGAAAGCACTTCGACATGAAACTTGCGATTGTCACAGATATTCACCACGGCATGCCGTCCCACACCAAACGCGGTGATGCTGCGATGGACCTGATGGCGAGTTTCGCTGAAGAGGCAAACGCCGCAGCGCCTGACCTTGTTTTCGACTTGGGCGACCGGATCACAGATGCAGACCACGCGACAGATGTGACGTTAATGCGCGATGTGGCGCAAGCCTTCGGCGCCGTGGTCGCACCGGTGCACCACATCTGCGGCAATCATGACCGATATCACCTGTCCGTGGAGGAGAATGCCGAGATTATGGGCCAAGACCTCTCGAACGAAGTGATTGATGCCGGGGAATGGCAGATTGTACTCTGGCGAGCGGAGGCGAAGATCACATGGTACGGTGACTCCCGCGGCTTTGACTTGCCCGAAAGCGATTACCTCTGGCTTGCGAACACTGTTGCAGCGGCGCGCAAGCCAACGCTGATCTTAAGCCATGTCCCGGTATCCGGACATTCACAAACAGGCAACTACTACTTCGAAGCCAACCCATCCTTGTCGACCTATCCCCAAACCCCGCGCGTCCGGCACGCCTTGGCGTTGGCGCGCATCCCGGTGGTCCTCCTGTCCGGTCACGTGCACTGGAACACTGTTACTCAGGTGAACGGTGTGACGCATTTTACCCAGCAGTCCTTGACCGAAAGCTTTACGACAGGTGGTGCCCCCGCAGGCGCATGGGGCACGCTCGAACTGCTCAAAGACAGCGTCAATTGGACGGTCCACGGCCTGGATCCGTTTTCCTGCAGCTTGCCCGTCACATCGCAACGCTGGGTCCCGCCGCTGGCTCCGTTCCCGAGCGGGCGCCCTAAGGGTTAACCCGTGATACCCGTCTGCCACACAGGTGTCACGGGCTCGCTATATCCTCTGAGCAGCGGCGGAGAAGTAACATGGAATCACCCCACGTACCGGCTCCAGAGTGGAAAGACGTCTATCGCGCCCTGTGTCAGGACATTGCAGCGGGGCGTCTCGAGCCCGGAGATGATCTTCCGACGATCTCGGGTCTTTCAAAGCAATCAGGATTGCGCCCGCATGGTGCGCGCAAGGTGCTTGAGCGTTTGTGTAAAGAGGGGCGCGCGCAAAGCTGGCAAGGACGGGGCTTTCGTGTCGCAATGCCTGTGATCCGTTTGCGCCTGGGGAACAAATCCCCGGTGTTCGGTGACATGATCCGATCCTTAGGGTTTGCCGCGTCTTCGTCTTTCCTGTCGTCTAAGACCATTGGAATGCCCCCTGAAGTCGCAAAGCGGATGCTTCAGCGCCAAGGCTCGCGGACGAAACTGACACAGACGCTTCGGCACGTGAATGACCGCCCTGTGGCCCTGTCCTTCGACTATTTCTTGCAGGACCGCCTTGGTGAAATTGATGAGTCCCTGTCGCGGACAGGCAGTGTATCGCGCGCCTTAGGCGAGCACGGAATTTCGCAGTACAAACGTGATTTTTCAGAACTGACCTGTCGTTTCCCAACGGAACATGAGGCCGTCATGCTTCAAATCCCGCGCACGCACCCTGTCTACGCCACAATTGGCGCTAACCTTTCTGAGGGCGGAACAGTCTTTCAGGTCTCAAAGGGAATTTGGCGCACAGACTGTGTCGCCTTCGAATACTGACACAGGACCGGCGCAAGCGCGCTTGGCAGTTTGTCAAAGAACTAACACGCAAAGTGGTCGGTTGTGCGGGCAAACATCATGAGGCTGTCATTTCACAGTTCTAGCTGACCCGCAACAAGGGGACAGACATCATGTTTGAGACTTTCAGCGCAGACGGCACATTCTTAAAAGGCAACTTGCACTGTCATTCGACACAGTCAGATGGGCACATGTCGCCGGAACGCGTTTGTGCCTTTTACCGCGCTGCTGGCTATGACTTCATCTGCCTGAGTGACCACTTTCGTGAGGTGTATGGCTTTCCCGTGACCGATACGTCGGGCTATCGCACCGAAGACTTCACAACCATACTCGGCGCAGAGGTGCATTCCGGCGAAACCGAAGCCGGCGATATCTGGCACATCCTCGCGGTTGGTCTGCCGCTGGATTTCGCGCCGACGCCCGATGATGAAACGGGCCCTGCCCTGGCGCAGCGCGCTCTGGATGCAGGGGCCTTCGTGGCGCTTCCCCATCCCGAGTGGTACGGCATAACGATCCGCGATGGGGAATCCATGCCCAAGGGGATTCACGCGGTCGAAATGTTCAACGCCGTTTGCGACGCGATGGGCCGCGAAGGCGGTGGATACCTCCTGGATCAGATGATGACATCGGGGCGCATGGTCGGGGCCATTGCCGTGGATGATGCGCATTATTATCGCGGCGACGCGGGGCTTGGCTGGACGATGGTTAAGGCCAAGGAACAGACGCCCGAGGCCCTTTTGGCGGCGCTGAAAGCGGGCCATTTCTACGGCTCCACTGGACCCGAGATCCACCACGTTGAAACCAATGGCACGCATGTCTTCGTCGAGTGCTCGCCGGTGGATTTCATCGGGCTTGTGGGCCGTGGGGCCGCGCAAGAAAAGGTCGAAGGGTCCGGCATCACGCGGGCCATGCTCCCACTTGAGCGCTTTGCGGGCAACTGGGCGCGGCTGATGCTGCGCGACGAAAGCGGCAAAAAGGCGTGGTGCCACCCATGGCAGGTTCCAAACACGTAGCGCCTGACAAGGCGGCATTAGAGCGCCTGACGGATGCCTTAGGGGTCTGTCCAACCGACTTTGAGCCTGTCACCGGCGGCTATACCGCAGCTGCCCGTTGGCGCGCGCGCCTCGGCAGAGATCGGGTCTTTATCAAGTTGGCAACAACAGATGTCACAACCGACATGATGCATCGGGAACTGCGCGCTTACCAAGCGTTGCGGCTGCCAATAATGCCGACCTTCATTGCCGGAAGCCCGTCCTCAGAGGCCCCGTTTTTGGTCATCGAAGACCTCGCGCACGCAACTTGGCCACCGCCTTGGTCGCGTCATCAGATTGAGGGCGTGCTTGTTGCGCTTGAGGCGTTACATGCAACGCCCGCACCCGCTGATCTGCCAGCCTACCACGCAGTGAACGGCACCCCCCCAAACGGATGGGACACTGTTGCAGAAGCGCCGGAACCCTTTCTGAGCCTTGGGGTGATGTCCAAACAAGAGCTCGCGCGCGCTCTTCCGCAGTTACGCCAGTTGGCAAGCGGATGCTCCTTTGAGGGGCCAAACGTATGTCATTGGGACCTGCGTAGTGACAATATGTGTCTAACGGATCGAGGCGTGGTCTTGATCGACTGGTCGGAGGCTTGCGCCTCTAACCCAAGCTCTGATTTGGGCGCGTGGCTCCCGAGCCTGGCCCAAGAAGGCGGGCCGCTCCCGGAGAGCATTTTGCCGAATGCGCCCGAAATCGCAGCCTGGATGGCAGGTTATTTCGCAAGCCAGGCAGGCTTGCCTGTCATTCCAGACGCTCCCTATGTGCGCGACATCCAAAAGGCGCAACTGTCCACTGCGTTGCCTTGGGCTTTGCGCGCGGCTGGTGTGCTCAGCTAACCGATTGGGGTCTGGCTTGATCTCAGTCATCGGCTGGGCGTCGCGCGATCAGTGCAATATGCTCGTTTAGGCTTAGCCAAGGCTCCGGTCCAAAAGTTTCAAGAGTTTCTCGCGCTTCCTCTTCAAACGCGGTCATTTGTGGGCCTATCAGAGCCTCTGTGGTGGCAGACCGCGAATAAGTATGGCGTAGCAAACGCTCATAGGTCCAGCTATGCCGCTGAAAGACTGAAATTCGGCGCAAGTCGGAAAAAGCAGAGGTATCAAGAACTTGCTCGTGCGGGATCCAATCGTCGGACGCTCGGAACTGGTTGTAGTCATCGAGCACCGCATAACGCTTCGACACCGCATTGAACGCATGCCACCAAGCATTCGCCGGGATCTTGGCAACGCTATCGTTGATCAGCGCGACAGCGCCGCCTTTCGCGATGAGCAGCTCGAGATCCGCCAGTGTTTGCGCGCGCTCCATCCAATGAAACGCGCGGCCCATGGTCACCAGTTGCACCGGTGCATCGACCTGGCTCAGGTCTTCGGAACTGCCGATCTCAAAGCGGACATTCGGCTGGGCTTCGCTGCGCGCCGCCGCGATCATGTTTGGGCTCGGATCGAGACCCAAGACAGAGGCGGCTTTGGACCCGAACGCGTTTGCGAGAAACCCAGGCCCACAGCCCAGGTCGAGCACGTGTTTGCCGGCCACCTGAGCATCATCCGCCAGCCAATTGATCAACGCGGGCGAATAGCGCGTGCGCGCGGCAACGTAGTGCTCGACCGCCCTGTCAAAACGTTCGGGCTTGTACGGGGCTTTATATGTCACGTCGCTGAGGGCCCTGAGCTGTGGGAAGATTTGTGCAATTCGAGCCACAAAAAGGTCGGGATGCTGTTGCGTTGCTTCATTCTTTGCGTAGCAGGATGCGCAGGGTCCGGACGCGGCTCTTCCATTCGCTTGATGATTAGGCCCGCATCCGCCAGTGCGTTCACATAGGCCGATAGAGGTCGCAACCAGCCGCGAAAGCGCATGCTTAAACCCTCAGCTTCGACCTGCGCATCTAGGGAGTGTGGTTCGAAATAGGGCGCGAGCGGCTGACCTGACTTTGCAGCTTTGTAAACATCAAAGATCGGGTGTACGATCCCAACGATCATCCGGCCATTGGGCGCCAACACACGGGCTGCCTCCATCACAGACGTCTCGAGATCGTCCACATCCATCAAAACGTTGTAGAGGACGACAAGATCAAAGCGCCCGTCACAGGTTGGAATCGCTTTCGCCTCTGCTTGAATGTAGTGCTGTGCTGAGTCTGACGCCCGAGCCGCCTCCAAAAATACGGCGACAGGCTCCACCGCGGTCATTTCATAGCCTAACTCTTGCAAGACACGGCAGATCCGTCCTTCCCCGGCGCCGATTTCCACGCCTGATCCGGATCCCTGGCCGACAAAACGCACCAATGCGCCCTTGTACGCCCAAAACGCATCATGGCCTTCTGTTCGGACCCAGGTGATCCAATCATCGGCCACCTCGGCCCAATTCGCGACATCGCTTTGCGCCATGGGCTTCTCCTTTTCGGTATCGACATGGGTTTAGCCGTGAACCACAACCTCTTTGTGACGCACCGCACCGAGGAGATGCGCCAGCGTTAGGACGCCCATTCGCTCCCGGACGGGACATGCACCAGATCATATACGTAGGATTTGGAAGCCTTGCGGTTAACCCAAATCCCCTCTGGTGGGCCCGCCTTGGATTGCTCCGCCAGTTGATCCCAAGGGCGGCCATAGACCTCATCGCGGCCCCACTCGGCCTGAATCCATCCAAGATGCGTGTGCCGGTAGATCCAAAAATCACTGTCCTCGCGTTTGAAGCCGATTTGCCCCGTCGGCCCCATGGCACGCCGGAAGCGATACACCAGATCATCCACATGCCTGCGCAGCTCGAACACGTCGAGGCTGAGGTCTTTTTCCATACTTGCCACTCCAAGAGACGAGTTTAGATCATATGGGTCATGCGACATGCGCGCGACGATGAGAAATTCGCAGTCTCCAGCAACCAACTGGCGCTTAGGCACGCATGGGCAAAAGTGTATCGCAGCTAGCGCTGCTGATGGGCATTCATCTTGGTGGATAGAATTCGAACCATCCGCTGGATCCTTACCGGCGTCTCGACCAGATCGTCAAAGCCTGTCGGGTTCAGGGTCGTCTTTGTTCCGTTATAGGTGGTTTCGTCGCGCAGCCCTTTGGGTTCAATTGCGAGCCAGTCACGCCGCAGCGACGATCATTTTGGGCGAACGGCAGCCTCGGGCCGTGAGCAAACGACCCAAGCAGGATCGATCCGCAAAGATGCCACAAAGCGGAGAATGACCGCTTCGAGCCCACTTGACCGATGCTGCGGCAAGCATGAACGTCTGTTGAAACAAGATTCAACTTCGAAACCAAAAAATGACGTTGCTCAAACCAAGCATTGATCACATTCCCGCCTACGTTTCGGCACTGCAAAAGGGTTGGTCACCTGACAACCTGCGAACCGAAGCAGCGCAAGAGCAGTTGCAGAAGATTGAAAAGGATGCGGCAACTTTCGTTTCAAATCTTGATGACCCGACTGCTAAGGCAGGGCCAGTCACTCTTCCCGACGGCTCGAAGGTGCCTCGCTTGCCTAGCATTCGCCGATGGATATGGGATGGCGAGTTTTGCGGCCACATTGGCTTGCGATGGAAGCCGGGAACAGAGGAATTACCTCCCACTTGTTCGGGCCACATAGGATACGCTGTCGTACCTTGGCGGCAGCGGGAAGGGTTAGCATCCGCGGCGCTGATCGCAATTCTGCCAAAGGCGAAAGCAGTCGGTTTGAGGTACGTTAAAATAACCACCAGTCCCGACAATCGCGCGTCGGTTCGTGTCATCGAGAAAGCAGGCGGTGAATTGGTAAGAAATTATACCGCCGACGGGGCTCTCGGGGGCCACGAAACCTTGGAGTTCAAGGTTTCACTGGCATCTTAATCCATCCTGGAAAGCAGCCATTCAGGTGTGAACAATGAGCGCAGCAAAGTCCCGCACCGCTGATTATTGGTCGTCGCATTGCGCAGCATAGAGCATGCCGCAGCGCTGCAAGTCCGCAATGAGCCCTTCGTTACCGATGCTGCGGCATGATCGAATGGCTGCCGCAAGCCCAATGCTGCAACTTGCACCAACGACTGCTTTTTTCGGACCAGCCAAAAAACGTGACAAATCAAAGTCAGTCTCGCAAAGGGTTTGTGGCTCAAAACTTTTAAACCGTTTCGCGGTCAGCCACACTTGAGTGGTCAAGGGGCAGAAAGTCTAGCCCCAAGCGGGCACGCTTACTGGACAACAGTGAACCATCTGATTGTTCGCAGTGAAAAGGGAGGAATTGGGTTTGAACGTTGCAATTGAAAGCAGATGTCATTGGCGGTTGGATAGATAGTTACATTGGGTATCTAAATAGCAATGGTGGACAACTTAGTGGACAGGCAATTGTGCAAAGAAGTTAAGATATTGTTTTTAAAATAATTTATTGAAAAGAAATGGTGCCCAGGAGAAGACTCGAACTTCCACGACCGTTAGGTCACTGGCACCTGAAGCCAGCGCGTCTACCAATTCCGCCACCTGGGCAGGTTGCGTTTGGGTCGTCTAGCGGGGTGGCGGGGCCGAGTCAACGGCGATCCGGCGGGCAACTGCCCTGCGGCGCTGTTCCGTCTTGTTTGTGCGCGGCCACGGGGCTAGGTCTGCCCCAAAGCAAACCTTAAGAGGTCGTCATGGTTGCTGCCAATGCGCCGATCGTCACCATTTTCGGAGGGTCCGGATTCGTCGGGCGCTACATTGCCCGGCGCATGGCCAAAGCGGGGTGGCGCGTGCGCATTGCGGTGCGCCGCCCGAATGAGGCTTTGTTCACGCAAACCTACGGCGTTGTGGGACAGGTCACCCCGATCCTTGCCAATCTGCGCTATCCGAAATCGGTGATAGAGGCGTGCGCGGGTGCGGACGCCGTGGTCAATTGCGTCGGCATCTTGGCGCCCAGTGGCAAACAAACCTTCGATGCGGTGCAAGATGAAGGTGCTGGCACCGTGGCCCGCGCGGCTGCCCAAGAAGGGGTAGCCAAATTCGTCCATGTCTCGGCCATCGGCGCGGATGCGGGCAGCACCAGCAACTATGCGCGGACCAAAGCCGAGGGCGAGGCGAAGGTGCGCGGCCACTTCCCGGACGCTGTCATTCTGCGTCCCTCGATCGTGTTTGGGCAGGAAGACGAGTTCTTCAATCGCTTTGCCGCGATGGCACGGCTCTCACCTGCCTTGCCTTTGGTGGGGCCTAATACGCGCTTTCAGCCAGTGTTCGTCGATGATGTCGCGGCCGCGGCGGAGCGTGCGCTGACAACGGAGGTGGCCCCCGGCGTGTACGAGCTTGGCGGGCCCGAGGTCGCCACGTTCCGCGCGCTGATGGAGCGTATGTTGGATGTGGTCCAACGCAACCGCGCCCTGGTGCCCCTGCCGTTCCCCCTTGCCCGCATCATGGGCCGGCTCTCTGACGGGGTCAGTTGGCTCTCCGGTGGGTTGATCCCGGCCCAGATCACGCTGGATCAGGTCAAGTTGCTTGCCAAGGACAATGTGGCCTCCGCCAATCTACCCGGCCTGTCAGAGCTTGGCGTGACGCCCACAGCGATGGACGCGGTGTTAGAAGACTACCTCTACACCTATCGTCCCCACGGACAGTACGCCGAAACCATCGCGTCAGCCAAACATCTGAAGGATTAACCCGCTTAGGCGTAGGCGATCCACAGCAGCACAAAGCCCAAAACCACGCGATAAATCACATACGGCGTAAAGCTGACGCGGTCCAAAAACCGCATCATTACGCTGAGGGACAGCAGGGCGGCGACAAACGCGAAGGTCGCGCCTATGGCGGCGTCGCGCGCCAATTGCCAATCAGCCTGCGCCACCACATCGCCTGTCAAAAGCACGCCGGAGGCTAGGATCGTGGGGATCGACATCAGCATGGCCAATGTCGTGCCGTCCTGTCTGGTGAACCCCAAGAACCGCGCCGCCGTGATGGTTGCGCCAGAGCGTGAGGTGCCCGGGATCAAGGCGAGCGCTTGCCAGGCCCCCATGATCAAGGCGTCGCGGGTTGACCAACTGTCGGCACTGCGCTGTGCGGGGGACAGTTTGTCTGCGGCATAGAGAACCAGCCCGAAGATCAGCATCGTCCACCCGATCACTTCGATGGAGCGTAGATGCTCGGACAGGCCAGTGACCTTCAACACCAGCCCCAGGGCGATAACAGGCACAGTCGCGAGGGCGAGCAACACAGCAAGCTGCGCATCCGGCGTGCCGTAGCGCCCGCGCGCGAGATCGCCCGCCCCCCAGACGATCCGTTTCACATCGGTCCAAAAAT
>JBCBNR010000076.1:0-10037 GCA_039821665.1 Pseudomonadota bacterium | reverse complement strand
CGGATTTGGCCACATAGATCAGCTCGTCATAGGCGGGCAGACCCTCCTCCTCAAGGTAAAAGCAGCGCCCGTCCACGCCATCGATTTCCATCTGGTTCAGCTCGAAATTGCGAAACGCGCCGATGACCGCGTCCACCTGTTTCGACATCAAGGCGGGTGAGAGGGACCAGTTGACGTTGACCAGTTCCACATCGTCAACGCTTAGCCCCACAGGGGTAAGAATGGCGCCCAGCAGCGCCTCCTCCACGCCTGCGACCGAAAAGCCCACCTTTTTACCTTTCAGGTCGGCAAGGGTCTGGATCGGCCCATCGGCCAAGACCAACAGGCAGTTCAGCGGAGTGGCCACCAGCGTGCCCACCCGCACCAGGGGCAAACCTTCATGCACCTGCAAATGCAGTTGCGGCTGATAGGACACCGCCAGATCGGCCCGGCCTGCCGCCACCAGTTTTGGCGGATCGGCGGGGTTGGCCGGTGCGATCACCTCCACCTCCAGGCCCTGATCGGCGAAATACCCTTTTTCCTGGGCGATGATGATGGGCCCATGGTCGGGATTGATGAACCAATCCAAAATCAAGGACATCTTGTCCTGGGCAAGCGCAGGGCTCGCAATCAAAAGGGCGGCAAGAAAGGCTGTGCAGCGCATCGGCGAGATCCTCAAAGTGAAGCACAGCGCAGGGGGGTGGGGCGCATGCTCATCTCGCGGCCCGTTCCCTGCGCCGGCATGACCCGTATCAGGTTCGATGGGTTGGCGATCTGCCTCTCAGCCCCGTCAAAAACGGCGCACCCCAACGGATGGGTGTGGCTAGCAAGCACATACCGGGGCGTCAAGCACGCCAGTGATCGGCGATCCAGGGCGCGGGCTTGAGGTAATGGCGCAGATGCTTTGACAGGCTCTCGCGCCGCTCACCGCGCAATCCCGCTGCGATATGGGCCATGGGGGGCAGATGCGGGGATTTCTCACGCCACCGCCCGGCCAGGGCATCGGGCGGGTTCAAGGGGCCAGGAAAAATCACGACCTTGGTTTTCTGAGGCAGCTTGGGCGCTTGAAAATAGTTCAGCGGCACAGGGGGGATACAGTGCCACTTGAACAGCGATACCCAGCCCCTTGGCCAAAACTTCGCCCCCCCAGGCGCGTTGCGTGTGACATAGCGCTGCTCAAACTTATACTCGTCCGCAATCCCCTG
Source organism: Pseudomonadota bacterium (assembly GCA_039821665.1). Lineage (GTDB taxonomy): Bacteria > Pseudomonadota > Alphaproteobacteria > Rhodobacterales > Rhodobacteraceae > CANLSM01. The sequence goes on along the minus strand of JBCBNR010000076.1, from coordinate 8,853 downwards.
GGGGTCGGCCTGAAAGGCTGCGCGCAACTCGGTCAGCCCGCCGATGGGATAGCGAAAAATCGAGGTTTGGCCCATCTTCTCAAAGGGCGTGTTGGGATTGCGCGCAAGGATCACATCCTCAGGCGCGCCCACTTCGAAAAAACCATCCAGCGACCCTGTGATCACCACATCCAGATCGATGAACAGCGCCGGCCCCGACAAGCTGCCAAGCTCCGCCGCCCACAGCCGCGATTTACCCCAGATGCCCAAGGTGCCCGTGGGCATCTCGCAGCCCAGCTCGGGCAGATCGACCACGTCAATCTCGGGGCGCAGCCCAAGCGATGTGTCGGTGATACAGGCAAAGCGAAAGGGCGGTGTGATGTTGCGGGCCACCATCCCGTACAGCCGATTAACGTAATCGGCCCCATATTTCGTCCCCCAGCGAATACAGATGACTTGGCGATCCATGGGCGCTCCTCTTTATATGTCACCTAAGCGCGCGCCTCGCACCCGTCCAGCCCTTTCATTTTTGCCCAAATATCCCGGGGTCTGGGGCAGCGCCCCAGCCAAGGCTTGACCCGCACCCCGTCCTGACTTATCAGGCGGCCTTCCGCTGAATGTGCGGACCATTTGGTGTTTGTGGCCCCCGCAAGGGGATGCCTGTCGGCCCAAGCCAGCACTGGCAAGGGCAAAGGAAAGCATCTTTCAGATATGAAAGGACCCAGCCGTGACCAAACGCACGTCTGCCAAGTACAAACTCGACCGCCGTATGGGCGAAAACATTTGGGGTCGCCCCAAATCCCCCGTCAACCGCCGAGAATACGGCCCAGGCCAGCACGGTCAGCGCCGCAAGGGCAAAATGTCCGATTTCGGCACCCAGCTGCGCGCCAAGCAAAAGCTCAAAGGGTATTATGGCGATCTGACCGAAAAGCAGTTCCGCCGCATCTATGCGGAGGCTGAGCGGATCAAAGGCGATACTGGTGAGAACCTCATCGGCCTGTTGGAGCGGCGGCTCGACGCGGTTATCTACCGCGCCAAATTCGTGCCGACCGTCTTTGCCGCCCGTCAATTCGTCAACCACGGCCATGTGCTGGTGAATGGCAAGCGGGTCAATATCCCCTCTTACCGGGTCAAAGAAGGCGATGTGGTCGAGGTGCGCGAGAAGTCCAAGCAATTGGCGGTCGTCCTGGACGCGGTCAGCTTGGCCGAGCGGGACGTGCCCGAATATGTCGAGGCGGATCACTCGAAAATGACCGCCCAGTTCATCCGCACACCGGGTCTGGGCGATGTGCCCTATCCGGTGATGATGGAGCCGAACCTGGTCGTCGAATATTACGCCAAGAACTGATCTTCGCCCGACACAATCCACTGTCTGCAAAGCCGCTTCCAGTCCGGGGGCGGCTTTTTTCATGGGCACAGCCTCCCCCCATACCCGTCCTCTCCTATACCTGTGAGCGCGCGTGAGCGTTTGGCTCTTGTAAACTGAACTGTTTGGTTTATATCTTTTTCAAACCGAACGGTTCAGTTTGAAATAGGATCTCGCCATGCCTGCCCAACTTCGCCCCTTTCTCTCAGCCTTTGTCTTTGCCGCCAGCCTCTTGCCTTTGGTTGCCTTTGCGCAAACCGAACCTCACCCGGTGTCGGTCACGGGCGCGCTGCCCCTCGCGGCCGAACATGTAACTCTGTCCGGGGACGCTTTGGTCCAGCGGCGCCACTAAGGCGCGCGCGGCACCAAGTTGACTTGTTCGCCCCCCGATTTCGCCTTAGCCTGAACGGAGCATAGAAAATGGACGGTCTGACAGACATGCTGGACGATGCCCCAAAGCTTGGCCGCAAGGTCCCCCAGGTTCTTCAAGGGGCCCGTAAGGTCTTTTTGGATCACGGCTTTGAAGGGGCAAGCGTGGATGACATCGCGCGCGAAAGCGGTGTGTCCAAAGCAACGCTCTACAGCTATTTCCCGGATAAGGAAAAGCTGTTCGCGGCGGTTATTCAGCAATCCTGCGAGGCGCAGGTGGCGGATCTTAAGGTTACGCTTAGCGCCAAACAATGCCCCATAGATGGGTTGCACGCGGCCGCGCGCTCTGTCGTCAGGTTGATGCTGTCCAAAAACATGATCCCGCTGTTTCGGTTGTGCGTGGCCGAGGCTACGCGCTTCCCGGATCTAGGTTTTATCTTTTACACCACCGGGCCGAAGGTCTGGCGCAGCGAGGTGGCGGAGTTTTTGCGCAAAGCCACCGCGCGCGGGGCCTTGGTTATTGCCGAGGACGATTTCGACCTGGCCGCAGAGCATCTTACAGCCCTGTGCAAAACCGATGTCTTTTACCAAAACATGTTTTGCGACAGCTTCAAGCCCAGCAAAGAGGATATCGACGCGGTGGCCCAGCAAGCGGTCGAAACGTTTCTTGCGCGCTTTGGCTCGGACCACGTGAAAGCGGCCCAAGGCTGACCCTGCGCGCCGCGCCGCGGTCGCAGATCAGGCCATGGCATTTTGCCCTGGCCTGACTTTCCACTCGCTTTTCTCAGATGCGCTGCTTACACCCCAAGAAATGCCCCAAACGCTCTCTCTGTCGGAGACCACAGGTCTTCCGTTTCACCGCAAGCCTGAGGCGTTGCTCTATCTGATGGCCGCGGCGATGCCGCTGAGCTTTGCAGTGTGGAGCGCTGTTATCCAAAACTTCGTGATCGAGGCCGCGTCTTTCGACGGATCGGACTGGGGTTGGATGCAAACCGTGCGCGAGATCCCGGGGTTTCTGGCAGTGGGCGTCATTGCGATCCTGTGGGTAATGCGCGAGCAGATCCTCGCGGTCGTCTCGCTGATGATGCTGGGCCTAGGCGTGGCGCTGACGGCCCATTTTCCAACCTTTGGTGGGTTGCTGCTGACCACGATGATCTCGTCCATCGGATTCCACTATTACGAAACGGTCAACCACTCGCTGCAACTGCAATGGCTCTCCAAGGCCCGCGCGCCCATCGTTTTGGGCCGTTTGGTGGCCGTTGGGTCCGCATCCTCGCTGGTGGCCTATGTCGCCCTAGTGCTGACCTGGAAGACCTTCGATCTGAGCTATTCGTTCGTAATGATGCTGGGGGGCGCGCTGACCATTGCAATCGCGGCTTATTGCTATTTGGCCTATCCGCAGTTCGAGGCCCCAAACCCGCAGCGCAAAACCTTTGTGCTGCGCCGACGCTACTGGTTGTTCTACACTCTTGAGTTCATGTCCGGCGCGCGCCGCCAGATCTTTGTGGTGTTCGCGGCCTTTATGATGGTCGAGCGGTTTGGCTTCGAGGTTCACCAGGTGACAGCCCTGTTTCTGATCAATTTTGTCGCCAACATGGCCTTTGCCCCGCTGATGGGCCATTTCGTCGCCCGCTTTGGCGAACGAATGGCCCTGAGCATCGAATATGGCGGCTTGGTTCTGGTGTTTCTGGCCTATGGCGGGGTCTACTATTTCGGCTGGGGGGTTCTGGTGGCCGCGGCGCTTTACGTAGTGGATCATCTGTTCTTCGCGCTGGCCTTGGCCTTGCGGACGTATTTTCAGAAGATCGCCGATCCCAAGGATATCGCACCCACGGCGGCTGTCTCGTTCACCATCAACCACATCGCGGCCGTGTTTCTGCCCGCGGCCTTGGGATACCTGTGGATTGTGTCGCCTGGGGCGGTCTTTTGGTTGGCCGCTGGTCTGGCCGGGCTGTCCTTGGGGCTGGCTCTGTTGATCCCGCGAAGCCCACAGCCGGGGCGCGAGACCATTTTGGCGCGCCGCGTCCCCCTAGTGGCTGAGTAGACGCCGATGGCCCCACCGGGAAAATTCGTCACCGGATCGACCATGCGCCATGTGGTGGTGATGACCGTCTCGGGTTCGCTGGGGCTGTTGTTCATGTTCCTTGTTGATTTCGTGGCGCTGTGGTGGGTCAGCCAATTGGGGGTGGAGCGTCTCGTGGCTGCCGTGGGCTTTGCCTGGACGATCCAATTTGCCACCGTCTCGGTCGCCATTGGCATGATGATCGCAGCCGTCGCCCTGGTCAGCCGGGCGCTGGGCCGGGGCAATGTGGCCCGGGCCCGGCGTTTGGCCACCAGCGCCATGGTGATCACGGTTCTGGTGCAAAGCTGTGTGGCCCTTTGCGTGTTCATGTTTCGCGACCAGATCCTCGCCGTGTCGGGCGCGCAGGGCGAGACATTAGACATTGCGAGCCGCTTTTTGGGCATCTCGATCCCGTCACTGCCGCTGATGGCGGTCGGCATGATCGCCTCTGCCGTGTTGCGGGCGGCCGGGGATGCGTGGCGCGCGATGTTCGTGACAACCAGCGCTGGCATGGTCGCCTTGGTCATTGATCCACTCTTGATCATGGTTTTGGAATTGGGCGTGGACGGGGCGGCGATGGCCATCGTGATCTCGCGCGGGACCACAGCCCTGGTGGGCCTGTACTTTGTGCACCGGGTCCACAGCCTGCTCGCGCCGTTTCGTCTGCAGGACGCGACCCGCTTTGCCAGACCCTATTTCGAGATCGCGCTGCCCGCCATCGCCACCCAGATGGCCACGCCTTTTGGCAATTGGATCCTGACCCGCGAGATTGCCGAGTTCGGCGACAGTGCCGTGGCAGGCTGGGGTGTCGTCTCGCGCCTGACGATCCTGGCCTTTGGCGGGATCTTTGCCCTTTCAGGCGCGATCGGCGGCATCATCGGGCAGAACTATGGGGCAGGGCGGTTGGACCGCGTGGCCCAGGCCTATCTGGATGCGCTGAAATTTTGCCTTCTCTACACTTTGGTCACCTGGGGCCTGCTCTTTGCGCTGCAAGGGCCGATCATCGCGGGCTTCAACCTCAGCGGTGACGGGGCCGAGGTGGTGCGTGCCTTCAACAGCATCGCGGCGGGCGCGTTCATCTTCACGGGCGCGCTGTTCGTCTCGAACGCTGCGTTCAACAATTTGGGCAAGCCGCTGTGGTCCACTTGGGCCAACTGGGCGCGCGACGGGCTGCTGATGTTCCCGCTGGCCACCGCCATGGGCGGGCTGCTGGCCGCACCGGGTGTGATTTACGCACAAGGGATCGCGGGGGTGGTGACCGGTGTGATCGCGGCCTTTGTGGGCTGGCGTTTTGTTCAGGGGTTGGAGGGGCGCGGCAATCGACTTATGTCCACCAGTGAGACACGTTAGAAAAGGGCCGCGCAGATGCTGTTTGGATTTGGAAAACCCGCCGAAATACCGACGGCCGCCAAGGCGCTGCCGGGCCGAGCCGAGGCCATCCCCACGGCCGAGACTCATTTCGTTTTGCGAACCGCGCTGAAAGGCCCCTATCCCGAAGGGATGGAGACGGCGGTGTTCGGCATGGGCTGTTTTTGGGGGGTGGAGCGTATGTTCTGGGCGCTGCCTGGGGTCTACACCACCGCCGTGGGCTATGCCGCCGGTCCTACCCCGAACCCGACCTATCAAGAGGTGTGCTCTGGCATGACCGGCCATAACGAGGTGGTTTTGGTGGTTTATGATCCCGCACAAATCTCGTTCGAGGCGCTGTTGCAGGTGTTTTGGGAAGGCCATGACCCCACCCAAGGCATGCGCCAGGGCAATGATCGGGGCACCCAGTACCGCTCGGGCATCTATGTGGCCTCGGCCGAGCAACGCGCAGCGGCACTGGCCAGCAAAGAGGCCTTTCAGCCGGGCCTAACTCAGGCGGGCTTTGGCCCCATCACGACCGAGATCGAAGAGGCCGGCCCGTTCTATTTCGCCGAAGAGTACCACCAGCAGTATCTGGCCAAAAACCCCAACGGGTATTGCGGCATCGGTGGCACGGGTGTGACCTGTCCGATCGGTGTGGGCGCCTAAGCTTTCTGGATGCCATTGACGACCCGGCCCAAGGGGCCTTAAGCGAGGCCCATGACAACCTGGACCGCGCTCACCACCCTTGATGGAAAATCCCAAGCCGAGGCTTTGGGCGAAGCTTTGGAGCGGTTAGAGCCTGCGCCCCAGGGCGTGGGTGTGTTCGAAATCGAAGATGGCTCTGGCCTGTGGGAGGTGGGTGGCTTTTTCACAGGCGCGCCCGACCAAGCGGGATTGGCGTTGCTGGCCACACTTTACGGGGCCAATGATTTCGCCGTTTCCAAGCTGGAAGATCGCGACTGGGTCGCACAGGTGCGCCGCGAGCTTACGCCGGTGGAGGCTGGGCGCTTCTGGGTCTATGGAGGCCATGACAGGGATCGCTTGCCCAGCACCAAAATCGGGCTGGAGATCGAGGCAGCAATGGCCTTTGGCACCGGACACCATGGCACGACCCAAGGTTGCCTTTTGGCGCTGGATGGGTTGCTGCGCGCGGGGTTCGTGCCGCGCAATGTGGCTGACATCGGCGCGGGCACCGGGGTGCTGGCCATGGCTGCGGCCCGGGCCGTGCCCACCCAGGCGATCGCCGCTGACATCGATCCGGTGGCCACTGCGACTGCACGGGCCAATATGCGGGCCAATCGTTTGGGCGTCCGCGTTCCTTGCGTGACCGCACCCGGTTTTCATCATCCGCTTTTGCGCACCCGCGCACCGTTTGACCTGGTCTTTGGAAACATCCTGGCCCGCCCCTTGAAACGACTGGCCCCGGATATGGCCCGCTTCACAGCACCCGGGGCACGGTTGATCCTCTCGGGCATCCTGAACCGCCAAGCGACAGGCGTGGTGCGGGCGTTTGAAGGGGCCGGATTTGGCCGCCCTGCGCACTTTGTGCGGGGGGAGTGGACCACCCTGGTGATGACACGGCAGTAAGGCCATCGCCCGTGGTGGCTGGCTCAGGTCGGGCGCCCTACTGGCGGGCGCCCGGTGCGGGCGTTTAGCGGCCCGCGCTGAACGCGGACGAGAAGTCTTCGATCATGCCGCGGCTCAGGCCCAGATCAGCAAGCTGGTGGTCGCTCAATTGGCGCAGTTCGCTCTGGGTGCGCTGGGCCACGACCCAGGTCTTAAGACTGCGAACACCCCGATCAATCATCGCAATAGCGGTGTGCACAGTGATTGCGCCAAAGGGCGCGGGCTTAGCGGTCTGAAAATAGGCCATTCGGCGCCTCCTTTACCATCGAGGGTGTTTGCTGTTCCGCCCGGGACTGTCCCGCTCGGTCCGGCGCATCTGGCGCTTTTTTGTGCATGGGACAAGTGCAAGAAACGCATGTCTTATATGCGTTTTTTGCATCGCGAACAGGGCATGTCGCGATTGGATCGCATGGGTGTCGAAAACGACAATTTCGCCATCTCTCTGGCGTATTTGCCGAGATTTGTATACGTTTTCTCCTAACGAGCAGACAGGCGCTAAAAGGCATAAAATGCGTGTGATCGGATTGGACCCTGGGCTGCGCCGCACAGGCTGGGGCGTGGTGGATGTGAACGGGTCGAAACTGGCCCATGTGGCCAATGGTGTCTGCGCCTCCGAGGGCACGGAACTGGCGATACGGCTCAACTCCATCTTTTCGCAGCTGGAGCGGGTGTTGATCGAGTATGCACCGGACACAGCAGCGGTGGAGCAGACCTTCGTGAACAAGGATGCGGTGGGCACTTTGAAATTGGGCCAGGCGCGGGGCGTTGTGTTGCTTGCCCCGGCGCGGGCGGGTCTGCCGGTGGCCGAATATGCGCCCAATGCGGTGAAAAAGGTGGTGGTGGGCGTGGGCCATGCGGATAAGGCGCAAGTAGAACACATGGTCCGCCTGCAATTGCCCGGCGTCAGCCTTGCGGGGCCGGATGCGTCAGATGCGCTGGCGATTGCCCTGTGCCACGCCCATCACGCCCGCTTCTCGGGCCGGTTGGAGGCGGCGGTGGCCCGCGCGAGTGGCCGCCGATGATCGGCAAGATCTCCGGCGTTTTGGACCATCGCGGCACAGACCATGTGCTGATCGAGGCGCGGGGCGTGGGCTATATCGTCTATGTCTCCGAGCGGACCCTGGCTCAGATGCCCGCACCGGGTCAGCCTGTGGCGCTTTATACGGATCTGGTGGTGCGCGAGGATTTGCTGCAGCTCTATGGGTTTCCCAACGTGGCCGAGAAAGAATGGCACAAATTGCTGACCTCCGTGCAAGGGGTCGGCGCCAAAGCGTCCCTTGCGATGCTGGGCACGCTTGGGGTCGATGGGGTGGCGCGGGCGATGTCCTTGGGCGATGTGGCCGCGATCAAGGCAGCCCCGGGCGTTGGGCCGAAACTGGCACAGCGGGTGATCCATGAATTGCGGGACAAAGCGCCGGCCCTGATGCTGTCGCTAGGGGCCCAGAGCGCCGAGCCGGCCATGGTTTCGGGCACGCCCGAAACCCCGCAGGTTGCACCTGCGGCTCGGCCGGACCCGGCCGAGATGGCCTCGCCCCGCGCGTCGCCGCCAACCGCAGGGGCTGTGGCGGCTGATGCGCTCTCCGCACTGGCCAATTTGGGCTATGCCCCGGCCCAAGCCGCACAGGCCGTGGCCGAGGCTGCAGAGGAAGGCGCGGATGATACCGCCGCGCTGATCCGCGCGGCGCTCAGACGCCTGGACAGCAACGCATGAGCGAGCCAGACCCCACCCTGCGCCCTGATCCCCAACCACAGGACATGGACCGAGCCCTGCGTCCCCAGGGCCTGGACGAGTTTGTGGGCCAGGCCGAGGCCCGTGCCAATTTGCGCGTTTTCATCGAAAGCGCGCGACGGCGCAGCGACGCCATGGACCACACGCTGTTCTATGGCCCCCCGGGCCTGGGCAAGACCACCCTGGCCCAGATTATCGCGCGCGAGTTGGGCGTGAATTTCCGCATGACCTCCGGCCCGGTTCTGGCCAAGGCGGGTGATCTGGCCGCGATCCTGACCAATTTGGATGAACGCGATGTGCTTTTCATCGACGAGATCCACCGCTTCAATAAAGCCCAGCAAGACTCCCTGCTCGGCTCCGTCGAAAAAGGAC
>JBCBNR010000075.1:0-10083 GCA_039821665.1 Pseudomonadota bacterium | reverse complement strand
GGCGTCGACGTCTGGCGGGCCGGCGTTTCGGGCTGCTGTCAACTTCTCTACGAGGTCGCGGTATGCGTCCAGGCCACCCCGGGCGTTGTCGACCTCGGCCAGGCGGGTTGCAAGCTGCCCATCGAGGTGGTCGAGGACGGACACGCGCGCGTGCTCATCGCCCCCATGGCGCAAATGTTTCTGTTCGGCACCCAGATCGATTACGAGGTGTCGCTGCTTGAAGCGGGATTCAAGTTCAACAATCCCAACGTGACCGAGGCGTGCGGCTGCGGCGAATCCATCAAATTCGAGGGCATGTAACCCCTCGCCATTTGCGTGGCGATCCAGCATATCTGAGCCAACACGTTTGGGGAGGATCCTATGACCCGTCGCATGATGGCAGCTGGCAATTGGAAGATGAACGGTGGGCCGGGAAGCCTTGTGGACCTGCGCGCGCTGTGTGACGCGCATCCCAACCCAGATTGCGATGTCCTGATCTGCCCCCCTGCCCCTTTGATTGCCGGGTTTGTCCAAGCGGGTTTGAGTTTGAATTTTGGCGCGCAAGACTGTCACCCAGACGACAGCGGCGCCCATACGGGCGATACATCCGCCGCAGTTCTGGCAGAGGTGGGTGCCGTTGCCGTGATCGTCGGCCATTCCGAACGTCGCGCCGATCACGCCGAAAGCTCCGCGCTGGTGGCGGCCAAGGCACAGGCCGCGTGGCGCGCTGGTCTGTCGGCCATCATCTGTATTGGCGAGACGTTGGACGATCGGGATGCGGGCCGCACCTTGGAAGTGGTCGCAGCGCAACTGGCCCACTCGGTGCCCAACGGGGCGACGGCAACAAACACCGTCATCGCCTACGAGCCGGTTTGGGCCATCGGCACGGGCCGCACCCCAAGTTTGGACGATATCGCCCAAGTGCACGGGGCGATCCGCGCGGATCTAGCCACCCGGTTCGGACAATCGGCAGCCGCGGGGCTGCGCGTGCTCTACGGTGGGTCGGTCAAGCCCGGCAATGCCGCTGAGATTTTCGGGCTTGAAGACGTAGACGGTGGCCTGGTGGGCGGGGCCTCCCTACAGGCCGAGGATTTCGGCCCCATCATCGCGGCGGCCTCGGCCAGCTAGGGCCACAAACATGTGGCGGTGGCTTAAAGCGTGGGCCGCTCGCGCAGGCCATAATGGTCCGCCAGCCGTTGCAGGGCGATGCGCAGCACCACCTTGCCCGAGCGTGCGGACCACCCCATCCGACGCTCCGCACTTTCAATCCCTTCGAGGAAACAGCATACTCGAAACGCAATATCCGACAGCCCAGGACCCATGGCCGCCAGCGCGTCGGACACCCGATTGCGTGCGGCCGTCGGCCCCAAGGCAGGCCCTGCGCCCGCAGGCACCTGACCCTTGTCGCTGGGGGTCAGGAAGCTTTCCCAGTTTTGGGTGGTGCGCGGCCCGATCTGGGCAATCTCAAAGTCTTCGCGCAGCCGCTCCCCCGCCTCGATCAACCGGGCCTCAAGATACGGTTGCCCCTTGCGGTCCCGTTTGCGCCCCAGCATCGTAAGCGGGCTTTCCGCCAAATTGGCGCGGACAGTCTCGGCCCGGCGGTCACCGGCCTCGGGCAGGGTTCTGTCGACCATGTCCTGATGCTGGTGCTGGAAGGGGCGCGGCGCCTCGGCAAAGCCGCGCGCCTGCTGATCCTGGGCTAAAAACCGCTTGAGAGCGGCCCGGCCCACGGTGGTGATGTGATACTTCGAAATCCGTCCTGCCTGCTGACAGGCAATCCAATCGAGCAGTGCAAAGCGATGGGCCATATCCCGTTCCACCACCGCGATCCGATGCGGGGCACCCGGCACCGTTTCGCGCATGACGACCGCCTTCTCCATCTCGGGGGCCACCGCCAAAAAGGCGGCGCTCTCACACAAGCGGCGCAAAATCCTTTTTGCTTCTTTAATCACATCGGCGTCGTAATCGGCCGTGGCTTCGGCTGGCTGAGACATCATTTCGCAGAAATCCTGTTTTGTCGTCCGGGGGCACATGGACTGGGATAAATCGGCCGTCAGCTGGTCCAACCCTTCGTCAAACAAAGGATCATCTCGCTTGCTTTCGATGCGGCGCACTTGGCGCAAAACAGTGGACGCGTGGGTTCGGTTCAAACGCGCCAAGGCACGCAACGGCACCCCCCCTGCGGTATGCGCAAGGTAGTGCCTGACCTCCTCGGGCAGGCAGCGCATAAGAGAGTGTGCGGGCGAGCCCATCGATGCAGGCTCTGATTTGCAAGCGTGTTGAAGCATTCATCCGACCCAAAAAGCATGGCACGACAACTTAAGGTTGATTAAAATTTGAACCACTTACACTTTTGTTGTGTGGAAAACCTGTTAACAAAACCTTGTTCCCGAACGCAGCAATCTCGTTTTGCGCAACACCCTCCGATGGTTATGTAATAATTGTCCAGTCAAGTTTACACAGGAGGTTCTGTTGATAGATTCCTATCCAACAACTACAAGATGTGTCACGCGGCCAAGACTCTTGCTGCACGCGGCCCGACTGGTCCTGGCGCAAGCACCCATCCTAAAGGATAGGCGCTCGGCAGGAGAATGGGCAGATATCGAAGAATCATGGGAGCGTTTGCGCAAAGCGCGCGATGTCACCTACAGCGCTCAACATCATATCAAAGCGCTGGCCCACCTATTGGCGGTGATGGAGGCAAGCAAGGCCATGCCATTGGCGGCCTAGACGAAGCTGTCGCCCTCGCGCGCCTTGGCTTGGGTGACAAACGCGTCCAACTCCTCGCGGGTTGCGGGGTCCATCGGCGGGGGCTGGTAGCTGGCCAACAGGGTCTGGACGCGGCGCGCGGCCAACTGTGCAGTGTCCAAGCCCCCCTCGTCCGCCCAGGTTTCAAACGGTTTGTAGTCCAGCATCTCAGAGCGCCAAAACGCATCCTTGAAATGGGCTTGGGTGTGCGCGCATCCCAAGAAGTGACCGCCTGGGCCCACCTCGGCCAAGGCATCCAGGGCTTGGGCCTCGGGGGACATATCAACGCCCTGCGCCAACGAGTGCAGGACGCCCAGCTGATCCGCATCCATCACGAACTTCTCGAAAGACGCGACCAGCCCGCCCTCCAACCAGCCACAGGAATGCAGCATAAAGTTCACACCGCCCAACAGCGCCGCGTTCAACGTGTTTGCAGTTTCATAGGCGGCCTGCGCATCGGGCAGCTTCGAGCCGCAAAGCGCCCCGCCGGAACGGAAGGGAAGGTTCAAGCGCCGCGCAAGCTGCCCGGCCCCTTGCAAAATCTTTGTGGCCTCCGGCGTGCCGAAGGTCGGCGCGCCTGAATTCATGTCGATGGAACTGACGAACGCACCGAAAATCACCGGCGCGCCGGGGCGCACCAATTGGCTGTAAGCCACCCCTGCCAAAACCTCGGCCAACACTTGGGTCAACGTGCCCGCCACCGACACAGGGGCCATGGCCCCGCCGACAATAAAAGGCGAGACGATGGCCGCTTGATTGTGGGTGGCATAGACCTCCAACGCACCCATCATCGTTGCATCAAATGTCAGGGGTGAGTTGATGTTGATCAGCGAGGTCATCACGGTGTTGTCTTCGACAAACTGATCGCCCCACAGCACTTTGCACATATCAACGGAGTCCTGAGCCCTGCTGGGCTCCGTCACCGAACCCATGAAGGGCTTGTCCGACAGGGTCATATGGGCGTGCAGCATGTCGATATGCCGTTTATTCACCGGCACATCCGTAGGCTCACATACCGTCCCCCCAGAATGGTGCAACCATTTCGACATATAGCCCAGCTTCACGAAGGTGCGAAAATCCTCGATGGTGGCATAGCGCCGCCCGCCGTCCTGGTCGCGCACGAAGGGCGGGCCGTAGACCGGGGCCAAAACCAGGGTGTTTCCGCCGATCTCGACCGAGCGTTCGGGATTGCGGGCCACTTGCGTAAACCGACTGGGCGCAGTTGCGCACAGTCGCCGGGCCAAGCCCTTTGGCAGATGCACCCGCTCGCCGCGCACATCCGCACCAGCTGCCCGCCACCGCTCCAACGCGGCGGGATTGTCCACAAAGTTGACGCCGATCTCCTCCAACACCTTTTCGGCATTGGCCTCGATGATCTCGATCGCTTCGGGTGTAAGGATCTCGAAATTGGGAATGTTACGCTCGATGAACCGGGCGGCTTCGATCCGGGGCGCGGTCCGCTCGGCCCGGCGCGCAGCCCCGCCGCCGCCCCGTCTGCGTCCTGCGCCAGGCTGCCGTGCTTGCGCTTGCTCCATTGCTGTGTGTCCTTGTTGACCCGGTGTTGGCCCACAGTTCTAACGGGCGCCTCCCAAGTCTTGCACGCCAAACCCGATCTTGCTTGCGCCAAAGACGACATATTGGAGGGGCCGCTGCGGCTTGCCCTTCCCCTGTCTCGGGCCTATCACCCGGCCATGAGCAAAGCGACACACCACCAAACCCTTCTGATCATCGATTTCGGCAGCCAGGTCACCCAGTTGATCGCCCGCCGTCTGCGTGAGGCGCGGGTCTATTGCGAGATCCATCCTTTCCAGGCAGTTGACGAGGCGCTGCTGAACCGACTTGCCCCTGAGGCCATCATTCTGTCCGGCGGCCCGGCCAGCGTGCTCGACGACGACTCGCCCCGCGCACCGAAGGCTGTGTTCGAGATGGGTGTGCCTGTTCTGGGCATCTGCTATGGCCAGCAAGTGATGATGCAGCAACTTGGGGGCACCGTCACCGCAGGGTTGGAGCGCGAGTTTGGGCGCGCCTTTGTCACCCAAACCCAACCGGTGGATCTGCTGAAGGGCTGGTTCAAAACCGGGGACGAGCAGGTGTGGATGTCCCATGGCGACCGGGTAACCGATCTTGCCCCGGGTTTTGAGGTGTTTGCAGGCTCTCCCAACGCCCCCCAAGCGGTGGTCGGCGATGTTGCGCGCAAGATCTACGCGGTGCAGTTCCATCCGGAGGTGCATCACACCCCCAACGGGTCTGTCCTGCTGCAGAACTTCACACGCATTGCGGGTTTTACCGGCGACTGGACCATGGGCGCCTATAAGGACGAAGCGATTGCTAAGATCCGCGCTCAAGTGGGCGATGCAAAGGTGATTTGCGGCTTGTCTGGGGGCGTGGACAGTTCGGTCGCGGCGGTTTTGATCCACGAAGCGATCGGCGACCAACTGACATGCGTGTTCGTGGACACCGGTTTGATGCGCATGGGCGAGGCGGACGAGGTGGTGGGGCTCTTTCGGGACCACTACAACATCCCGCTGATCCACGCGCAGGAAGAAGGTCGGTTTCTTGATGCGCTGAGCGGGGTCAGCGACCCAGAGGTTAAGCGCAAGACCATCGGCAAGCTGTTCATTGACGTCTTCGATGCCCAAGCGGCCAAGGTCGGCGGGGCCGCGTTCCTGGCGCAGGGCACGCTTTATCCGGATGTGATCGAAAGCGTTTCCGTCTCGGGCGGGCCATCGGTCACAATCAAAAGCCACCACAATGTGGGGGGCTTGCCGGATAAAATGGACCTGGAATTGCTGGAGCCGTTGCGCGAGTTGTTCAAAGACGAGGTGCGCGCCTTAGGCCGCGAACTTGGGCTGCCGGACAGCTTCGTGGGGCGCCATCCCTTCCCGGGTCCGGGCCTGGCCATTCGCTGCCCGGGCGAGGTGACCCCGGAAAAGCTGAACATTCTGCGCAAGGCCGATGCGGTCTATCTAGACCAAATCCGCAAACACGGGCTGTATGACGAGATTTGGCAAGCCTTCGCGGCGCTTTTGCCCGTGCGCACCGTGGGTGTCATGGGCGATGGGCGATCCTATGATTATGCCTGCGCGCTGCGCGCGGTCACCTCCGTCGATGGGATGACGGCGGATTACTATCCCTTCACCCATGCGTTTTTGGGCGAAACCGCCACACGGATCATCAACGAGGTGGAAGGGATCAACCGCGTGACCTACGACATCACCTCCAAACCCCCTGGCACGATCGAGTGGGAATAGCGCATCGCTCCCCTGCGCTTTGGGGCCAAGGGTGCGTGCGCAAAGGCATAGCTTCCCTGCACCTTTGCTGCGGGTGCGTCGCCAAACGCAAAAGAGGGTAAATGTATAAACTGGTCGAACAATGCGTGGGCACCTTGGCCCGGATCCTCGCGGGTTTGGGCGGGCTGGTGCTGGTCGCGGTGGTGCTGATGACCTGCATCTCGATCCTTGGCCGCAACCTCATCTGGGCAGGGCTCGGCCCGATCCAGGGCGATTTCGAACTGGTGGAAATCGGTGTTGCTACAGCCGTTTTCGCCTTTCTGCCTTGGTGCCAGTTTTCGCGAGGTCACGCCCGTGTGGACCTGTTTGCCAACCGTTTTGGCCCGCGCCTAAACCGCGTCATCGATCTGGTGGCCGACATCGCCATGGCCGCTGCTGCCCTGTTGATCGCCCAACGTCTGTGGGTGGGGCTGGGCGAAAAGATCAGCTATTCAGAGACAACCTTTATCCTCGAGGCCCCCGTTTGGTGGGGCTATGCCACCGGGTTCACCGGCGCGCTTGCCTTTGCCATTGTTGCCGTCTTTTGCATCTGGCGATCAGCCCGCACGTTGGGGGGCTGGGATGTCTGATTTCGCCTTGGGCCTGTGGTCGTTCCCCGTCCTTTTGGTGCTGATCTTCCTGCGCATCCCCATCGCTTTGGCCATGTTGGCCGTGGGCTTTGGCGGGGTTTGGATGGTCATGGGCTCGTCCATGATGATGATGAGCCAGCTCAAACACGTGCCGTTTGGCACCTTTTCCAGCTACTCACTATCGATTGTCCCGTTGTTCTTGTTGATGGGCCAGTTCGCCGCCCTGGGCGGTATTTCAGCGGCTCTCTTCAAAGCGGCAGAGACGTGGTTGGGTCACAAACGCGGCGGGGTGGCGATGGCGGCGGTGGGTGCATGCGCAGGCTTTGGGTCGATCTGCGGCTCGTCGCTAGCAACGGCGGCCACCATGGGCCAGACCGCCCTGCCCGAGTTGCGCAAATATGGCTATTCCGGCCAGTTGGCCACCGGCGCCCTCGCAGCCGGCGGCACCTTAGGCATCCTGATCCCACCCTCGGTGATCCTGGTGATTTACGCCATCCTGACCGAACAGAACATCGCAAAGCTGTTCGTTGCGGCCCTCATCCCAGGTCTGCTCGCGGCTTTCGGGTACATGGCGGCGATCTGGGTCTACGTCACCCTCAACCCCGAGGCTGCAGCCTCCCGGCCGCGGGTGCCCTATCGCGCCCGGTTTCGGGCGCTGATCCCTGTCTGGCCTGTCCTGCTGATTTTTCTGTTGGTCGTGGGCGGCATCTATTCCGGCGCCTTCACACCGACCGAGGCCGCAGCGGTCGGTGCAGCGGGCACCGGTCTGCTTGCCTCGGTGTCGGGCAAGATGCGCTGGCAGGGCTTGAAAGAGGCCGTGTTGAACACAGCCCAATCCACCGGGATGATCTTTCTGATCATTCTGGGGGCGGCCCTTTTTAACACGTTCATGGCACTGACCGGTGTGCCCCAAAAGGCGGCGGAGGCGGTGGGCACCCTTGGCCTTTCTCCGTGGTTGATCCTGGCCGGGGTTTTGTTGCTCTACCTGGTGTTTGGGTGCGTGATGGACAGTTTGTCGATGGTGCTGCTGACCGTACCGATCTTCTTTCCCATCATGTCTGCCCTCGATTTCGGGATGAGTGCGACGGATTTCGGCCTTTGGTTCGGCATCCTTGTGTTGATCGTGGTGGAGGTCGGGTTGATCACACCGCCCGTGGGCATGAACCTATTTGTGATCAATGCCATGGCCAAGGACATTCCCATTGGGCAAACCTTCAAGGGGGCGTTGCCCTTCGTGTTGACCGATCTGGTGCGCGTGGTGATTTTGGTCGCCTTTCCGGGCCTCACGCTCGGCCTTGTTTGGCTGATCTACTGACGGGTGAGTCCCCCCGGCCACAGCTTGGCGCGACACACCCTTGGGGGGATTCCTATTTGCGCCCAGCTTTGGCACAGTGAACGGGCAGTATTTGAGGCAGTTGCGTTGGACACCCGGACCACACCCTATTTTGGGGCCTTCTTCACCCTGATCACCCTGGTTGTGATCGGCTATTTTGCCTTTGCCGCGACCCAAGGCAACTATGGCCTCTTTCGGTTGATCCAGGTGCAAGCGCAGGCGGAGCTGCTGCAAGAAGATCTGGCCGCCCTAAAATCCGAGCGCGAGGCCCTGGAAAACCGCACGCGCCGCCTTTCGTCCGAGCATCTCGATCTGGATTTGTTGGACGAGCGTGCGCGCGCGGTTCTGGGCTTTGCCCGGGGTGACGAGATCATCATCCGCTAGGCCCAGGGCACAAGCCGCCCCCCTAAACATCCTCTCTTAGCTATGCATTGCGTGCGACACAGCCATCGCATTCTGGTGGTTACGCCTGGTCAATCCCATGCTATACTAAGAATAGTTTAACGCTAAACCACTTTAGCAGGGAGGATTGCATGGCGACCGCAACCAAGCGCACCAGCCGGGCAAAATCAGCGAAATCAAACACCTCGAAAGAGGAATTGCTGCATCATTACAAAGAGATGTTGTTGATCCGCCGTTTCGAGGAAAAGGCGGGGCAGCTTTACGGCATGGGTTTGATCGGCGGATTTTGTCATCTTTACATCGGGCAAGAGGCGATTGTTGTGGGGCTGGAGGCGACCGCGAAAGAGGGTGACCAGCGGGTCACGTCCTATCGCGATCATGGGCATATGCTGGCCTGCGGGATGGATCCAAAAGGTGTGATGGCCGAACTGACGGGCCGCGAGGGTGGATATTCGCGCGGCAAGGGCGGCTCGATGCACATGTTCTCGGCTGAAAAGAACTTTTACGGTGGCCACGGGATCGTGGGCGCGCAGGTGCCGATCGGCGCAGGGCTAGCATTCGCCAATTGGTATCGCGACAACGACAATGTCAGCTTTGCCTATTACGGTGACGGCTCCGCCAACCAGGGACAGGTCTATGAGACCTATAACATGGCGTCCTTGTGGCAGTTGCCCTGCATCTTCGTGATCGAAAACAACCAATATGCCATGGGCACCTCAACCAAACGCTCGTCCGTGGCCCCAGACCTCTACACGCGCGGAGAGGCGTTTGGCATTCCAGGTGAAGCGGTTGATGGCATGGACGTCCTGGCGGTGAAAGCCGCAGGCGAAAAAGCTGTCGCCCACTGCCGGGCGGGCAATGGCCCGTATATTCTGGAGATGAAAACCTACCGCTACCGCGGCCACTCCATGTCCGATCCAGCGAAATATCGGACCCGTGAGGAGGTGCAAAAGGTGCGCGACGAAAAAGATCCGATCAACCATGTGCGTGACATGCTGGTGGATGGCAAACATGCATCTGAGGCGGACCTCAAAGACATCGACAAAGAGATCAAAGCGGTGGTGAACGACGCCGCGCAATTCGCCCAAGACAGCCCCGAGCCTGCGCTCGAAGAGCTGTGGACGGATGTGTATCGCTAAGGGAGAGAACAGATGGCAACGCAAATTTTGATGCCGGCGCTCTCGCCGACCATGGAAGAGGGCACCCTGGCCAAATGGCTGGTGAAAGAGGGCGATACGGTCGAAAGCGGCATGGTGATCGCTGAGATCGAGACCGACAAAGCCACCATGGAGTTTGAAGCCGTGGACGAGGGCATCGTCGGCAAAATCCTGATCGCGGAAGGGTCCGAGGGTGTGAAGGTCAACGAGCCCATCGCAGTCTTGGTCGAAGAGGGCGAAAGCGCCGATGCCGCCCCGCAAGCGGCCCCTGCACCCGCAGCGGACGCTGAAGCGCCGGCACCTGCGACCGCTCCGGCCCAAGCTGCGCCCGTGCCCTCCACCCCGGTGGAGGAAGATCTGCCCGCTGGCACCACCTTCAAAACCCAGACCGTGCGAGAGGCCCTGCGCGACGCCATGTCCGAGGAGATGCGCCGCGACGGTGACGTCTATCTGATGGGCGAAGAGGTGGCCGAGTACCAGGGCGCCTACAAAATCTCTCAAGGTATGTTGGACGAGTTTGGCCCGAAGCGGGTGATCGACACACCCATAACCGAACATGGGTTCACCGGTCTCGCGGTCGGTGCGGCCTTTGCGGGCCTGCGTCC
>JBCBNR010000074.1:0-10120 GCA_039821665.1 Pseudomonadota bacterium | reverse complement strand
AGCCCACGCCCGTTTGGTTGTCATAGGTCCCAGTCCCGTCGAGATTGATCTCGACGCTGATCGACGTCTCCGCCGTCTTGCGGTCCATTGAGGCTGTGCGCATCGCCCCTCTCCTGTCCTTAGCCGCGCTTGCTATAGGGCAGTGCGCGTCCGCTGTCAGCCCCGCAGGCGGGCGTATCTAGGTCTGTGGCAAATCATCCTCGATATAGGTGCGGATGATCGTCTCGAAATCCGGTTCGGCCTGAAAACCCATGGCAAGCGCGCGTTCGGGCGCGAAATTGCGGGGCCAGCCTTGGACGATCTTCATCACCGCCTCGTCTGGGTCGGGCTTGATCAGTGCCACAGCCTCCTCGCCCGCGACCCGGCGCAGGGCCTCGATCTGTTCGGCCACGGTGCAAGACACACCGGGCAGATTCAGCACCGGCCGCGTGCCCAGAAGATCAAGGTTCAAGGTCGCGGCCTTGGCCAAAAACCCGACAGCGGCCCTGGGCGAGGCGTGCCAATGGCGCACAGTATCTGGCACGGGCAGGCGCGCCTCGATCCCGTTTAAAGGCTCGCGGATGATGCCGGAAAAGAACGAGGATGCGGCCATGTTCGCCTTGCCCGGGCGCACACAGATCGTGGGCAGGCGCAGGCTGATCCCGGTGATAAACCCTTTGCGCGCATAGTCCGAGACCAGCGCCTCGCCCATCGCCTTTTGCGCCCCATAGGACGTTTGGGGCGCGGTCAGGAACGTATCCCCAATTTGATCGGGATAGGGCGGGCCGAACACCGCGATGGACGAGGTAAACACCACCCGTGGGCGATAGCTGGGATCGGCCAGATGGGCCGCGCGCAAGCTCTCTAGCAGGCCCCAGGTTGCGTGCACATTCACCCGATAGCCTTTGTCAAAATCCACCTCCGCCTCGCCCGAGACGATGGCCGCGAGGTGATAGACGATATCCGGTTTCAGGCTTGCGATCTTGGTGGCGATGGCGGGGTTCGAGATGTCGCCGCTGATTTGATCCGGCCCGCCCTCCCAGGTGGGAAACGCCATGTCGACCAAGGTCAGATCGACCGCGTGCCCGTCTAACCCCTGTGCAGCAAGGTGGCGCGCAAGCTTTTGACCCACCATGCCGCCGCCACCGATAATTGCGATTTTCATATGTCCCTCCCTCTAGATGACGCTACGACTTTGCGCGCGCCTTGCACGGGTTCCACAAAGACCCTAGACCGGAGACAAAACCAAGGGGAGGATGAACATGAGCGGCCAAAGACTGGCGGGCAAACGTGTTTTGGTGACAGCCGCAGGCCAGGGCATTGGCCGGGCGTCAGCGCTGGCAATGGCCGCCGAGGGCGCCCATGTGCTGGCCACGGACGTGAATGAAGAGACGCTCAGCAGTTTGGCCAACGCGGGCATCGAGACCTTTGTTTTGGATGTGCGCGACGAGACCTCCATCGCAAGCGGTATGGCGCGCGCGACCCCGGACGTTTTGTTCAATTGCGCGGGCTTTGTGCACAACGGCACCATCCTAGAGGCGACGGATGAGGAGTGGGAGTTCGGCTTCGACCTGAACGTCCGGTCGATGTTCCGCACCATGCGCGCGGTGTTGCCTGGCATGTTGGAACGGGGCGGCGGGTCCATCATCAACATGTCGTCCGCCGCATCCTCGGTGATCGGCGCGCCCAACCGGTTTATCTATGGCACCACCAAGGCCGCCGTGGTCGGCATGACCAAGGCCGTGGCCAAAGACTACATCACCCAAGGCATCCGGGTGAACGCGATTTGCCCGGGCACCGTGGACAGCCCCAGCTTGCATGACCGGTTGCGTGCGACGGGCGATTACGATGCGGCGATGAAGGCCTTTGTCGCGCGCCAGCCCATGGGCCGCATCGCGAAGGCCGAGGAGATTGCGGCCCTGGTCGTTTATCTCGCCTCCGATGAAAGCGCCTTTACCACCGGCCAGCCCTTTGTGATCGATGGCGGGTGGTCGGGCTGATGGCAAAGATGGACGCGAAAAACCTGCGCTCCCGCGCGTGGTTCAACAACCCCGACAACCAAGAGATGACCGCGCTTTATCTGGAGCGGTATCTGAATTACGGGCTGACCCGCGAAGAGCTGCAAGAGGGCGGGCCGATCATTGCGATTGCCCAGACGGGCAGCGATCTGAGCCCCTGCAACCGCCACCATATGGAACTGGCCAAACGAGTGCGCGACGGGGTGCTTGCCAAGGGCGGCACGGTGATCGAAGTGCCGGTGCACCCTATTCAAGAGACCGGAAAACGACCCACGGCGATGCTGGACCGGAACCTTGCCTATCTCAGCTTGGTCGAGACGCTTTATGGCTATCCGTTGGACGGTGTGGTGCTGATGATCGGGTGTGACAAGACCACGCCTGCGCTGTTGATGGCGGCGGCCACGGTCAACATTCCCGCAATTGCGCTGTCTGTCGGGCCCATGCTCAACGGGTGGTTCCGGGGCAATCGCACGGGCTCGGGCACCATTGTGTGGCGCGCGCGCGAGTTGCATGCGGCGGGCGAGATAGATGACGCTGGCTTTATGGACCTGGTCGCATCCTCTGCGCCGTCTACGGGCTATTGCAACACCATGGGCACAGCCTCCACCATGAATTCACTTGCCGAGGCTTTGGGCATGCAGTTGCCCGGCTCTGCCGCGATCCCCGCACCTTATCGCGAGCGGGGGCAAATGGCCTATCGCACGGGTCAGCGGATTGTGGATATGGTCTGGGACGACCTGCGCCCCTCCGACATTATGACCCGCGAGGCGTTTGAAAACATGATTGTCGTGAACTCCGCCATCGGAGGGTCGACAAACGCGCCCATTCATATGAACGGCCTGGCCAAACATCTGGGGCTTCGCCTGACCAATGACGACTGGCAGCGCTTGGGCTATGAGGTGCCGCTTCTGGTCAATCTGCAGCCTGCAGGTGACTATCTGGGCGAGGATTACCACCGCGCGGGTGGTGTGCCTGCCGTGGTGGGCGAGTTGTTGGCTGCAGGGGCCTTGCCCCATCCCGGGGCGCTGACCGTGAACGGCGCGGGTATTGGCGAGAATTGCGCCGAGAAACGGTCGGAAAATCAGGACGTTATCAAGCCATTCTCAAGCCCGATGTTAGGGCAGTCGGGGTTCTTGAACCTCACTGGCAATCTTTTTGACAGTGCGATCATGAAAACCTCCGTCATCTCGGCGGAGTTTCGGGCGCGGTATCTAGAGAACCCGGAGGATCCGATGGCGTTTGAGGGGAAGGCCGTGGTCTTTGACGGGCCCGAGGATTTTCACGCGCGCATCGATGACCCCGCTTTGGGGGTGGATGCGCACTGCATCTTGATCATGCGTGGCGCAGGGCCCAAGGGCTATCCCGGCGGGGCCGAGGTGGTGAATATGCGCCCGCCCTCCTATCTGATCAAAGACGGGATCACGGCCTTGCCATGCATCGGTGATGGACGCCAATCGGGCACCTCAGGCTCGCCCTCCATCCTAAATGCGTCCCCCGAGGCCGCCGATGGCGGAGGTCTTGCCTTGGTGCAAACCGGCGATCCGGTGCGCATCGATCTTAAGGCGTGCACCGTGAACATGCTGATCTCTCAAGAGGACCTGGCCGCCCGCCGCGCGGCGTTCCAGGGCTATGATGGGCCGGACAGCCAATCGCCCTGGCAGGAGATTTTCCGCGATCGGGTGGGGCGGTTCGACGAGGGCATGACCCTGCGCGGATCGACCGAGTATCGCGACATCGCCCGCAAGGGGCTGCCACGGGACAACCATTGATCGAGGACGCCTATGGCGCGCCTTGCGCTTGAGCTTTGCGAAGGAGAAAGATATGAAATTGTGCCGCTATGGTGAGATGGGGGCCGAGAAGCCTGGGATGGTTGATGGGGACGGCGTGCTGCGCGACCTTTCGGCCCATGTGCAGGATATCGATGGCGCAAGCTTGGGGCCCGAAAGCCTGGCCAAGTTGAGCGCGCTGGACCCCGCCGACCTGCCGGTGGTGGACGGCTCGCCCCGGTTGGGGGCCTGCGTGGGCGATATCGGCAAGTTTCTGTGTATCGGTCTGAACTATTCGGACCACGCGGCTGAGACCGGTGCGGACATCCCCGAACATCCGATCCTGTTTTTCAAGGCAAACTCCGCCATTGTGGGGCCGAACGACATGGTGATGATGCCCCGCGGCTCGACCCACACCGATTGGGAGGTGGAGCTTGGGGTGGTGATCGGCTCTGCGTGCAAATATGTCTCGCAAGAGGACGCATTGGACCATGTGGCGGGCTATTGCGTGATCAATGATGTCTCGGAGCGGCATTTTCAGACCCAATTGACCGGCCAGTGGACCAAGGGCAAAAGCTGCGACACCTTTGGGCCAACGGGGCCTTGGATGGTGACGAAGGACGAGGTGGGCGATGTCCAGAACCTGGCCATGTGGCTGGATGTGTCAGGCGAGCGGCGCCAGACCGGCAACACAAACACCATGATCTTTACGGTGGCCCAGATCGTGAGCCATTTGAGCCAACTCATGACCCTCTCACCGGGTGATGTAATCTCCACCGGGACGCCACCGGGGGTTGGGATGGGCATGAAACCGCCCCTTTACCTCAAAGAAGGCGATGTGATGGAGGTCCATATCGAAAAGCTTGGCACCCAGCGCCAAGTGGTCGGGATGGACAGCTAGACCAGGCGTTTGGCTTGGGGGCTCTGCCCCCGGCCCTGCGGGCCTCCCCCGGGATATTTGTTCAAAAATGAAGGGGGGGGGCTCAGGCGCCGAGGACTTCCAGCCAAACAGAGACGGTCAAAACCGAGGCAGCGGTGGCCAGCAGAACCGTGTTGGCCGCAATGCCTTCGGCGCGTTTGTAGAGCGAGGCAAAGACATAGATGTTGACGCCAGGGGCCATGGCCGCGGTCAGCACCACCGCTTGGACGAACGGGTCGGGCAGATCGAACACCCAGACCGCAAGGGCGTAGCTGAGGCTGGGTTGGACACCTAGCGATAGGATCGAGATCATCAGCGTGGGCCCCAGCCCGTCTTGCAAGCGATAGCGGTGCAAGATGCCGCCCAAGGCGAACAGGGCCGTCGGCAGGGCCGCTGCGATGATCATATCAAGGGCGTGAAGCACCTCTTTGGGCAAAGGAAGCCCCGAAAAATTCGCAGCAAACCCCAAGCTGAGCCCAATCAGAAGCGGGTTGCGCACCAGCGAGGCGGCGATGGCTTGCACGGTTTCGCCCAGTGCCCGGCCATCGGCGCGCAAGGTCTCCATCGTGACGGTACCCAGGATGTAGCAAAAGGGTGCGTGGATCGAGACAATGGCGAAGGTCGCGGCCAGTGCCTCGGCCCCGAAGGCGCGGTCCACAATCGAGATGCCCAGGATCACCGAATTGGCAAACAGCGCGCCAAAACCGATGGCCACGCTTTCGCCGGGGCGTTTTTTGAAGATCAGCCGCGCGCCCAGAATGCCCAAGACGAACGTGGTGGTGCAGCCGATATAGTAGGACAGCAGCAGCTTTGCGTCGAAGACCGCGCCGAAATCGAGCGACATGGCCGCCATGAACAACAGACAGGGGATTGCGAAGTTTTGCGTGAACGCCATGACCCCGTCGATCACACCGGTCGAGAAATAGCGCAGGCGCGCTGCCACAAAGCCAGCGCCGATCACCAGAAAGACTGGCAGGACGATGCTCAGAAGCGCGCTCATGGCAGATCGAAGGTCAGGGTCAGTCCGTCATGGGCAGGGGTCACATGGGCGGGCGTCTCGGCGGCGACGGTGGCATAATCGATGTCCAGATGCATGTTGGTCAGGACCGCGCGGCGCGGGGCGGCCCGTTCGATCCAAGCAAGCGAGCGGTCCAGATGGGCGTGACTTGGATGGGGCGTGTAGCGCAGAGCATCGAGGATCCAGGTGTCCAACCCCTGCAGATGCGCCCAAGCCGGGGCCGGGATGTCTGAGACATCCGGCAGATAGGCCACAGGGCCAATGCGAAAGCCCAGCGCGTGCATCTGTCCGTGCTCCACCTCCAAGGGTTGGAACGGAATAGGGCCGCCTGGGCCGCTTACCTCGAACGGGTCTTGATCGATGCCGAAAAGATCCAAGATCGGCGGGTAGGGGGAATTGGGGGGCTGCACAAAGGCATAGCCGAAGCGCGAGATCAGGGCATCAGACGTCTCTGCATCCGCCCAGACCGGCAGGCGGGCGCGGCGGTTGAAGACCACCTGACGCAGGTCATCGAGCCCGTGCACATGGTCCGCATGGGCATGGGTATAGACCACACCGTCAAGCACGCCGACACCGGCTGACAGCAATTGCTCTCTCATGTCTGGGCCGCTGTCGATCAGCACACGGGTGATCGCGTCGCCCGATCCACGCTCCACCAACACCGCGCAACGGCGGCGGCGGTTTTTGGGGTTTGTGGGATCGCAGGCGCCCCAGTTGCCTCCCAAACGGGGCACCCCGCCGGACGAGCCGCAGCCCAGGATGGTGACCCGCAGCTCAGCCACTGGCAGCTTTCGCAAACAATCGGTCGAAATTCGCGCTGGTGGCGGCGGCGAATGCGTCCAGTGTGACGCCGAAAAGCTCGGCCCCGGTTTGGGCTGTCAGCGCGGTATAGGCAGGCTCGTTGCGCGAGCCCCTGTGGGGGGTGGGCGCAAGATAGGGGCTGTCGGTTTCCACCAGGATCCGGTCGAGCGGTGCGGCGGCAAAAATCTCGCGCAGCGCGGTGGATTTTTTGAAGGTCACGATGCCCGACATGGATAGATAAAAGCCCAGGTCAAGGGCTGTTTGGGCCAGCTCTGCGCTGGAGGAAAAGCAGTGCATCACGCACGAAAAGGCACCGGCGCGATGCTCGGCGGTCAGAATTTCGGCCATGTCTGCATCCGCATCGCGGGCATGGATGATCAAGGGCAGGCCGGTTTGGCGCGCGGCCTCGATATGGATCAACAGGCTCTCACGTTGTGCCAGTTTTGTCTCGGCGGTGTAGTGGTAGTCGAGCCCGGTCTCGCCGATGCCCACAAATTTGGGATGGGCGGCCAGTGCTGTTAGGTCGTCCACCGTGATGGGGGGCACTTGACCTGCGCTCATCGGATGGGTGCCTGCGGCATAGAACACGCCCTCATGGGCCTCGGCGATGGCGCGCACCTGGGGCTCTGCGGCAAGCTTGGTGCAGATCGTGACCATCCGCGTGACGCCCGCAGCGCGGGCGCGCGCGACCACATTCCCAAGATCCCCTTGCAATTCTGGGAAATCCAGATGGCAATGGCTGTCAACGATCGGAACGGGGTTCTGAACTGGGGCCATGGGTGCGAGATCGGTCCTTTAGGGGCGCACTGGCTGCAATACGGGGGCCAGCGCGGCAGCGGTTGCGCGCACCATATCGAAGATCACTTGCGCGGGGTCAAGGTTGACCCGGCGCGCCTGGGTGGCGCGGTCCTGCATGTCTGCAATATGGGCAGCCAAGCTTTGCGCTGCGGGGACATCGGGCACAAGGCGGGGGGCAAGCTGTACCTCGCCTGGATAGGCCAGGTCCGCTTGCGATTGGCCCAAGGCAAGGCGGATCAGGCGCGCCAGGGCCAGGGGAAACAATTGCAAGATCAAATCGTACTGCGCCTCCGCCCCGCGCCCGGCGGCAGAGTTTGCCAACGCCAAGGCCGCCGGGCGGTCAAAGCCGGGCATTTGGTCCAACAGGTTGAGCAGCGTGTCATAAAGCGCAAGTCCGCCCCCTTCCACCAATCGATGGGCAAACCCAAGCGAGCCATCGGCCAGGGGGATCAGACGCCCCATATCTGCGGCCCAGCCTTGACCTTCGAGGGCCTGGGACATCTGATCCGGGGGCAGAGGGTGCAAGGCAAGCGTGCGACAGCGCGAGCGGATGGTGGGCAGCAAGCGCGCTGGTTGGTGGGCCACCAAAAAGAACAGGGTGCGGCTTGGGGGCTCTTCAAGAAGTTTCAGCAAGGCGTTGGCCGCACCAGGGCCCATCTCGTCCAAGGCGTCGATGATCCCGATGCGCCAACCCCCTTCGGTTGCGGACATTGCGAAAAAGTTTTTCATCTTGCGCACTTCGTCCACGCCAATGGTGGTGCGCAGGCGCTTGGTCTTTTCGTCATAGGCCCGGCGGCACAGATAGAGCCCCGGCGCTGACAGGGCGGCGGTTTGGCGAAACACCTGGTGATCCGGTGCAAGATCCAGATCCTCGGGGCTTGTGGGTGTGCCCGCAAGCAGACCCCGGGTGAGCCGCCAGGCAAGGGTGGCCTTGCCGATGCCTTGTGGCCCGGTCAGCATCCAGGCGTGGTGAATGCGGCCCGCGCTCACCGCCTCCAGGAACATCGCCTGGGCGTCGTGATGACCGAACAATGTGGGCGTCAGACGAGGGTGGGGTGCGCCCGGTGCACAATCAGCCTCGGGCCAGGTCTCGTCGCTCATGGCAGGCGCGCCTCCACCACGGTGGCGATGTCTCGGGCCACGGATTTGGGGTCGCGGCCTGCATCGATGACGACACAGCGGTGGGGCGCGCTGCGGGCAAGCTGCAAGAAACCGTCGCGCAAGGCCATCTGGAACCCGTGACCCATCCCTTCGAACCGGTCCTCGGAAGTGCCGCGCGCATCCGCGCGCGCAAGGCCCACGGCTGGATCCATGTCCAGGATGAGGGTCAGGTCCGGCTCCTGCCCGATCACCTCGTCATGGAGCTTGTCCACCAGGCTGCGCAGATCGCCCCTCGCCACGCCCTGATAGACCCGGGTGCTGTCGGCAAAGCGGTCGCACAGCACCACGTCCCCCCGGGCAAGCGCGGGGCGGATCGTCGCCTCCAGATGGTCGCGGCGGGCGGCTGTGAACAGCAGGATCTCGGTCTCGGGCGACCAGCGGCCCGGATCGCCGGTGACGAGAAGGTTGCGGATCTCCTCGGCCCCGACGGAGCCTCCTGGCTCTCTCGTGGTCAGCACGCGGTGGCCCAGGCCGGTCAGATGCGCCGCCAAATGGGCGATCTGCGTGCTTTTGCCCGCCCCATCGATCCCTTCAACGGATATAAACACCCCGTGCGCGTCGCTCACTGGGCTGCTGGTGGGGTGGCGCTGCCAAAGGCCGTTTCCAACGCTTTGGAGCTGAGCACCTGGGCGGCGGCCCGAAAGCGGCTCATGAACCCGCCGCGGGGCACATCCGCGCCCGCGTAAAGGTCATACCGTGTCTCGCCGATCTCGGGTGTGGTGACGACCAGTTGGGCAATCGCATCGCCTTTGGAAATCGGCGCCTCAATGGGACCCGTGTAATGCACATGCGCCTGTAGCTTGTCCTGATCCTGGAACGCGATGACCGCCGTCAGCGGATCCTTGGTGACCAGCGGAACCGCGCCCATGGTGCCCAGCCAAACATCTGCCTGCGCGACTTCCGTCTCACCGGCAAACAGGGTGGAGGTGGTGAATTCGCGAAAGCCCCAGGTCAGCAACCGCTCGGATTCCACCAGCCGGTCACGCGCGGTGTTCAGCCCGGTGACCACCGTGATCAGACGTCGCCCATCCTGCTCGGCCGAGCCGACCAGGCCGAAGCCTGCCTCCTCCGTATGGCCGGTTTTCAGACCGTCCGCGCCCAAGTCTAGGGGAAGCAGCGGGTTGCGGTTTTCCTGGGTGATCCCATCCCAGGTGAAAACCGTCTCGGCGAAGTAGGGGTAGTATTGGGGAAACTCGCGGATCAAAAGCATGGCCAGCGTGGCCAGGTCCTTTGTGCTCATCAAATGATCCGGGTGGGGCCAGCCGGTGGCATTGGCGAAGGTAGAGTTCATCATCCCAAGTTCGCGCGCACGCCGGGTCATACGGTTGGCAAACGCACTTTCCGAGCCGGCCATCCCTTCGGCGACAACAACGCAGGCGTCATTTCCCGACTGGACGATGATGCCACGGATCAGATCTTCGATGCTGACCGTCTCGCCATCGCGCAGAAACATCTTCGAGCCGCCCATCTGGCTGGCCTTGGTTGACACCCGGTAGGTGTCCGACAGCGCCAGGCGCCCCTGGTCCAGCGCCTCGAACACCATGTAGAGCGTCATCAGCTTGGACATGGACGCAGGCGGCAGCAGCGCGTCTGCATTCTTTTCCAGCAGCACCGTGCCCGTGTCATAGTCGATCACCAAAGCCGCGCGCGCGGTGGTGTC
>JBCBNR010000073.1:0-10132 GCA_039821665.1 Pseudomonadota bacterium | reverse complement strand
CCTTGGTGGTCGCGCTCGGTGGACAGCACCTACCTGACTGGCAAGCGCGTTTTTGTGTTTGGCGACGGCACCCACGCCATGGCAGCGGCCCGCGTTGCGCGCGAGGAAATGGGCTTCGAGGTGGTGGGCTTGGGCTGCTACAACCGAGAGTTTGCGCGCCCTTTGCGGGCGCTTGCCCGCGACTATGGCGTCGAGGCACTGGTGTCGGACGATTATTTAGAGGTGGAGGCCGCCATCGAAGCGGCCCAGCCAGAGATGATCCTAGGCACTCAGATGGAGCGGCATATCGGCAAGCGCTTGGGCATTCCTTGCGCCGTGATCTCTGCCCCTGTGCATGTTCAAGATTTCCCCGCCCGGTATGCACCGCAGATGGGGTGGGAAGGGGCCAATGTCCTCTTTGACACTTGGGTGCATCCCCTGGTCATGGGGCTGGAAGAACATCTGCTGCACATGTTCCGCGAGGATTTTGAGTTCCACGATGCGGCTGGCCCGTCCCACCATGGCGGCCACGCACCCAAGCCCGAGGCGACGGTGGACCTGGACCTAGATGGCCCGATCCTGTGGGACGCACTGGCCGAAAAAGAGCTGCGCAAAATTCCTTTCTTTGTGCGCGGCAAGGCCCGCCGCAACACCGAAAAGTTCGCGGTTGAGAAAGGTCTCAGCGCCATCTCCATCGACACGCTTTACGAGGCAAAGGCCCACTATGCTCGATGATCGCAGCATAAATCCGGCCCCCTACAGGGTTGTCATCGTGACGCTGGACCGTCACGTGGCGGGGCCCGTGGCGCGGGTGCAGACGCGCCTGCAAGCGGCGTTTCCCGGGCTGCAAGTGCTGGTGCATGCCGCGGCCGAGTGGACCGAGAGCGACGCTGCCTTGGAGGCCTGCAAGGCCGACATCGCGCGCGCCGATATGATCCTGTGTACGATCCTGTTTTTGGAAGAACAGGTGCAAGCGATCCTGCCTGCGCTTAAGGCGCGCCGGGATGCCTGTGACGGCTTTGTCGGCGCGGTCTCCTCGCGCGAGATCGTATCGCTGACCAAGTTGGGCGGGCTGGACATGACCCAACCGGCCAGCGGCGCGATGGCATTTCTCAAGCGGCTGCGCGGGTCCGCCAAGCCCTCCGCCGGCAGCGCACAAAAGCAGATGCGCATGCTGCGCCGGTTGCCCAAGCTGCTGCGTTTTATCCCCGGCAAAGCCCAAGATCTGCGCGCTTACTTCTTGACCATGCAATACTGGTTGGGCGGCTCGGACGAGAATATCGAGGCGTTGATCCGCTTTTTGCTGTCGCGCTACAGCCGCCGGGAGGAGTGGCGTGGCATTACCGCCGCCGAGCCACGGGAGTACCCGGAATGCGGTGTGTACCATCCTGATATCGAAGGGCGCTTGGTCACGGACCCAGACGTACTGCCCACCGGCACAGGGCCGCGCATCGGCCTGCTGCTCATGCGCTCCTATCTTTTGGCGGGCGACACCGCCCATTATGACGCCGTGATCCGTGCGTTCGAGGCGCGTGGCATGACCGTGATCCCGGCCTTTGCCTCGGGTCTTGACGGTCGGCCAGCGCTCGAGGCCTACCACAAGGGCAAAATCGACGCGTTTGTCTCGCTTACCGGGTTCAGCCTGGTCGGCGGGCCTGCCTACAACGACAGCGCTGCTGCCGAGGAGGCGTTGGCGGATCTGGATGTGCCCTATATCGCGGCCCATCCGCTGGAGTTTCAAACCCTCGGCCAGTGGGCGCAGAACGCCACCGGTTTGGGGCCGGTCGAGACCACAATGTTGATCGCCCTGCCCGAGATTGACGGCGCGACCACGCCCACGGTCTTTGGCGGGCGCCACGGGCCGGACGGGTGTGCGGGCTGTGCGCATCGCTGTCAGGCCCAAGGGTCGAACAAGGCAATGGCCCCGTGCCCAGAGCGGATCGAGATGCTTGTCGCGCGCACGCAAAAGCTTGCCTCGTTGCGCCGCGCACAAAATGCCGCGCGCAAGGTGGGCGTGGTTCTTTATGGCTTCCCGCCCAACGCGGGCGCCATCGGCACGGCCGCCTATCTGGGTGTCTTTGAAAGCCTTTACAACACGCTTCACGCCCTGGCCGCCGACGGATATGACCTGACCCCGCCCGACAGCGTGGATGCGTTGCGCGAGGCGGTGTTGACTGGCAACAAGGCCAAATATGGCATGCCTGCCAATGTCGCCGCACGGCTTAGCGCTGATGATCTGGTGGTGCGGACCCCCTGGTTGGACGAGATCGAGGCTGTTTGGGGCCCAGCACCTGGCAAGGTGCAGTCGGATGGCGGCGGGGTCTTTGTGCTCGGCGCGCAGTTCGGCAATGTGTTTGTCGGCGTGCAGCCCAGTTTTGGGTACGAGGGCGACCCGATGCGCCTGCTCTTTGAAAAAGGGTTTGCGCCGACCCACGCCTTTGCCGCTTTCTACCGGTACCTCTCGCAAGATTTTGGCGCTGATGTGCTGCTGCATTTTGGCATGCATGGCGCGCTGGAGTTTATGCCCGGCAAACAAGCGGGCCTGAGCGGCGCGTGCTGGCCGGACCGCCTGATCGGCGATGTGCCGAACGTCTATCTTTACGCGGCCAACAACCCCTCGGAAGGCTCGCTTGCCAAGCGCCGCTCCAACGCGGTGATCGTCAGCCACTTGACGCCGCCGCTGGCGCAATCGGGGCTGTATAAGGGCCTTTTGGACCTCAAGGACACGTTGAACCGTTACCGGGCCGAGGGGGACGCAAGTCGCCGGCGCGAGTTGGAGAAGCTGATCCGCGACCAGGCAGAGGCGGTGGACTTGGACGGCTCGGACGTCGACGCCCTGTGGACCACCCTGTTGGAAACCGAAGGCGCGCTGATCCCCGACGGCTTGCACGTGCTGGGCCAGCCTTTCTCGGACGCAACCCGGGCCGAGTACATCGATTTGATGCCTCAGATGGAGGACGACGCGCGCGCCGAGGTCGATGCACATCTGAGCCGCGACACCGAGCTTCCGGGTATTCTAAACGCGCTGCAAGGCCGCTATACGCGCCCCGCGCCGGGTGGTGATTTGATCCGAGGGCCTGCGATCCTGCCAACCGGGCGCAATATGCACGCCTTTGATCCGTTCCGCATGCCCACCGCCTATGCCGTTGAGGACGGCAAGCGCCAGGCGCAGACACTGCTGG
Organism: Pseudomonadota bacterium; assembly: GCA_039821665.1. Lineage (GTDB taxonomy): Bacteria > Pseudomonadota > Alphaproteobacteria > Rhodobacterales > Rhodobacteraceae > CANLSM01. The sequence goes on along the minus strand of JBCBNR010000073.1, from coordinate 6,971 downwards.
ACACCCATGCCAGTTTGCCGCGCACGGTCGCCCTGGTGCTGTGGGGCTCGGACAACATCAAAACCGATGGTGGCCCGATCTCGCAGGCGCTGGCGCTGATCGGCGCACGCCCGCGCTTTGACGGCTATGGCCGCCTTGCGGGGGCCGAGTTGATCCCGCTCGACGAGCTAGGCCGCCCGCGTATCGATGTGATCATGACCCTGTCGGGTATCTTCCGCGACCTGTTGCCGTTGCAGACAAAATTGTTGGCCGAAGCCGCATACCTTGCTGCCAGCGCCGACGAGCCGGAGGCGATGAATTTCGTGCGCGCCAATGCGCTGGCCTATGCCGCCGCCAAAGACGTGGATCTGGAAACCGCATCCTTGCGCGTCTTTTCCAACGCCGAAGGGGCCTATGGCTCGAACGTGAACCTGCTGATCGGCTCTGCTGCGTGGGAGGCCGAGGACGAGCTTGCGGATGCCTATGAAGCGCGCAAATCGTTTGCCTACGGGCGCAACGGCAAGTGCAATGCGAATGCGGACCTTCTGCAAGCCACCCTTAAGACCGTCGATCTGGCCTATCAAAACCTAGAAAGCGTCGAGCTCGGGGTGACCACCGTGGACCATTACTTCGACACGCTGGGTGGCATCAGCCGGGCGGTGAAGCGGGCCAAGGGCGAAGACGCGCCGGTCTATATTGGGGATCAGACGCGCGGCGGCGGGAAGGTGCGCACCCTAAGCGACCAGATCGCGCTAGAGACGCGCAGCCGAGCCCTGAACCCCAAATGGTTTGAGGGGCTGTTGAAGCACGGGCATGAGGGCGTGCGCCAGATCGAGGCGCAGGTGACCAACACCCTGGGCTGGTCCGCCACCACAGGTCAGGTGGACCCGTGGGTCTATGATCGTTTGTCCGAGACCTTCGTTCTGGATGACGAGATGCGCAAGCGCATGGCCGCCCTGAACCCCGAGGCGTCCGCCCGAATGGCGAACCGCCTGTTAGAGGCGCATGAGCGGTCTTACTGGAACCCGGATGACGAGACGCTAGAGGCGCTGCGCGCCGGTGTGGATGAATTTGAAGATGCCCTGGAGGGCATTCAGGTGGCAGCCCAATGAGCGGCCCTGGACAAAGGAGGCTCCCATGAGCCCACTGGATACAAAAGCCCCAAACCTGCGGGGTCAGGATGGCGAAGGCTCGGTGCAAGTGCACCAGGACATGTCGATCAAGATCGACGGCGCAAAGGTATTTGCGGTCTATGGCAAGGGCGGGATCGGCAAGTCCACCACCTCGTCTAACCTGTCGGTTGCTTTCTCCAAACTGGGCAAACGTGTTCTGCAGATCGGCTGTGACCCCAAGCATGACAGCACCTTCACCCTGACCGGGCGTCTGGTGCCCACGGTGATCGACACGCTAAAGGACGTGGATTTCCATGCCGAGGAATTGCGGCCCGAGGATTTCGTCTATCCCGGTTTCAACGGCGTGCAATGCGTCGAGGCAGGCGGCCCGCCTGCAGGCACGGGTTGCGGCGGCTATGTGGTTGGCCAAACCGTTAAGCTGCTCAAACAGCACCACATGCTAGAGGACACGGATGTGGTGATCTTCGATGTGCTGGGCGACGTGGTCTGCGGTGGCTTTGCGGCCCCCTTGCAGCATGCGGACCGGGCGCTGATTGTCACTGCGAACGATTTCGACAGCATCTATGCGATGAACCGGATCATCGCGGCCGTTCAGGCCAAGGCAAAGAACTATAACGTACGGCTGGCAGGGTGCGTGGCCAATCGCTCTCACGAGACCAACGAGGTGGATCGCTATTGCGACACCGTGGGCTTCAAGCGGCTGGCGCATCTGCCGGACCTCGACGCCATTCGCCGCTCGCGTTTGAAGAAGAAAACCCTGTTCGAGATGGACCCGGACGAAGACATCATCGCGGTCCAAAAGGAATACATCAAGCTGGCGGAGACGCTGTATGCGGGCACTGATCCGCTGGCACCCGCTCCCTTGGAAGACCGCGACATCTTTGAATTGTTGGGGTTCGATTGATGGCAGAGACCTACAACGACACCCGGGACCGTCTGCAGGTCTATTTCAACCGCACCGCTGCAAAAACGTGGGAACGGTTGACCTCTGATGCACCCGTCAGCCGCATTCGCCAAACCGTGCGCGAGGGCCGGGACGGCATGCGCGCGCGCCTGCTCAGCGCTCTGCCCCAAGACCTAAGCGGTGCGCGAGTGCTGGATGCGGGCGCAGGGGCCGGTTCCGCCAGCATCGAGCTTGCCAAGCGCGGCGCTGAGGTGGTGGCGGTCGATATCTCGGAAAGCTTGTTGGAGGTTGCGCGTCGCCGCACACCGCGCGAGCTTGCGCCGCAGATCAGCTATTGCACGGGCGATATGCTCAGCGCGCGCTGGGGCTCGTTCACCCATGTCTTCGCCATGGACAGCCTGATCCATTACAATGCCACGGACATCGCCCTTGCGCTGGACAAATTGTCGGCGCGCACGTCGGACAAGATCGTCTTTACCGTGGCCCCGAAAACCGCGCTTCTGAGCGCGATGCACCTGTCGGGCAAGCTCTTTCCCCGCTCGGACCGCTCACCTGCCATTGTGCCAGTGCGCGAGGCGACCCTGGGTCAGGCGTTGAGCGCGTTGGGCCGCCGCACGCCTCGGTCTTTGGGACAAGAGGCCCGTGGTTTTTATATCTCCCATGCGTTGGAGCTGTGCCCATGAAGGCAGCCGTCTCCTTCCTGATGCGGCAGGGCATTCGCGTGTTGCCTTTTGCGGACGCAGCGTCTGACCAGCTTCCGCTGGCGCAGATCCTGCGTTTGTCGCTGTTTCAGGTCTCTGTGGGGATGGCGAGCGTCCTGCTGTTGGGTACGCTCAACCGGGTGATGATTTTCGAGCTTGGCGTCGCGGCCAGCATGGTGGCGCTGATGATCGCGCTGCCGGTGTTGATCGCCCCCTTCCGCGCGCTTTTGGGGTTCCGGTCGGACAATTATCGCTCGGCCATTGGCTGGAAGCGGGTGCCTTACATTTGGTTTGGGTCGCTGTGGCAGTTTGGCGGGCTTGCGATTATGCCCTTCTCGCTGTTTTTGCTGGCCGGGCAGCAGGCCATTGGGCCCAGCTGGGCCGGAGAGCTGTTCGCCGGGATCGCCTTTCTTATGACGGGTTTGGGCATCCATATGACCCAAACCGCGGGTCTCGCGCTCGCCTCTGACCGGGCCACGGACGAGACGCGGCCACGGGTTGTGGCCCTTCTTTACGTCAGCTTTCTGGTGGGCATGGGCGTCTCGGCCCTAATCATCGGCACGCTGTTGCGTGACTTCTCCCATCTGCGCCTGATCCAAGTGGTCCAGGGGGCCGCCCTGGTGACGATGGTGCTGAACCTGATTGCCCTGTGGAAGCAGGAAAAGATCAAACCGATGAGCCGCGAAGAACGGGCCGCTCCGCGCCCCAAATTTGCGGACGCTTGGGCTGATCTAACGCGCGGCGGCCATGCGGGCCGTCTGCTGGCGGTTGTGGCCCTAGGCACGGTGGCGTTTTCCATGCAAGACGTTCTGTTAGAGCCCTTTGGCGGCGAGATCCTGGGCCTGTCCGTTGCTGCGACCACATCGCTGACGGCGATGTGGGCCACTGGTGCGCTGGCAGGCTTTGCGCTGGCAGCCCGGTGGCTGCGCGCGGGAACCCTGTCTTATGCGATCATTGCGCGCGCTTTGGGCATCGGCATTGTGGCGTTTGCCTGCGTGGTGTTGGCAGCCCCGATGCAGGCCACGTCCCTGTTCTTTGCGGGGGCCGCCCTGATCGGGATGGGGGCCGGCATGTTTGGCGTGGCAACCCTGATCTCGGCCATGACGCTGCCCACCGAAGGCGCCGCCGGACGGGGCCTTGCCTTGGGCGCGTGGGGTGCTGCACAGGCCACAGCGGCAGGCCTTGGCATCGCCCTGGGCGGCGGCCTGCGCGACGGTGTCGGCCAGTTGGCCATGTCCGGCGCGCTGGGCGAGGCGTTGGCCCTGCCCACCACGGGATATTCGTTTGTCTACCATGTCGAAATTGCGGTGCTGTTCGTGACCCTGGTCGCGCTCAGCCCCCTTGTGACCGCTGCCCGCAGGGCAGCCCAACCCACCCTTGAAACTGGCAAGATCGGGCTTGCCGAGTTTCCAACGTGATGCACCCGAGAGGAGATTAAGCTATGACCGAGGCATTTTTCGGCGAGTTCGATCTGGCGCAGTTGACCCTATACCTGTTCTGGATCTTCTTTGCGGGGCTTGTGTACTACCTGCAGGTAGAGAACATGCGCGAAGGCTATCCCTTGGAAAAGGACGATGGCTCGGAAGCGCCCAATCAGGGCCTGTTCCCTGTCCCAGGCCCCAAAACCTTCAAGCTGTGGGGCGGTCGTGGCGAAGTGACCGTACCGGACCTTCAGCGCGAGGCGCGCGAGGTCGCGCTGCGCCAGTCCTCACCTGCCGAAGGCTCGCCTTTCGAGCCAACGGGGGATCCGATGGCCGATGGTGTGGGCCCTGCGTCTTGGGCGCCCCGTGCGGATGAACCCGAGCTTGATGCGCATCACCATCCCAAGCTGCAGCCCTTGCGCAAAACCGATGGGTTCGCCCTGTCCGCAGGTCGCGACCCCCGGGGTTTGCCGGTGATGGCAGGTGACAAGCTGATCGTGGGCGAGATCGTGGACATGTGGGTGGACGTGCCCGAGCAACTGATCCGCTATCTGGAGATCAAGTTGATCAAAGGGGGCAACCGCCTGGTGCCACTGACCCTTGCCCGGGTCAATGGCAACCACGTGCGCGTGCGCTCGATCTTTGCAAGCCAGTTCGCCGGTGTGCCCAAGACCAAGGATCCCAGCGTTGTCACGAAACTCGAAGAAGACAAGATCTCGGCCTACTATTGCGGTGGCAAGCTTTATGCCGGCGACCGCTCTGAGCCGATGTTCTACTGATCGCTAGGAGAGCGCTGATGCCCCATGATCACGACGATTTCGCCATGGAACCCGTGCGCGGCTTGCCCGAACAGCCGCCCGAGGGAGAGACGATCCTTTGGCAAGGTGCCCCAAACGGGTGGGCACTGGCCAAAGAGGCGCTGATGATCCGCTGGGTGATGGGGTATTTCGTTCTGCTGGGCGCCTGGCGCTTTGGCACAGTGGTCGATCTGGTCGGCTGGGGAGAGGCACTGCGCGTCTCCTCGCCCTTCTTGATCTTGGGGCTGATCGTCTGCACCGTGCTGATCATTATCGCCTATGTCATGGCCAAGGCCACCGTCTACACGGTCACAAATCGGCGCATTGCCATGCGCATTGGCGCTGCCCTGACGGTGACTTTGAACCTGCCTTACCAGTGGATCGCCTCTGCCGACCTTAAACGCGGGGGTGGTGGCACGGGCACGATCGCGCTGACGCTTCTGGGGGACACGCAGCTTTCCTATTTGGTGTGCTGGCCCCATGTGCGGCCTTGGCGGCTGGCCAAAATGCAGCCAGCCCTGCGCTGCATTCCCGAGGCGGACCGGGTGGCGGAGTTGATCTCGCTCAATGCGCGCACCCGGGTCGAGGAAGTACTCTCTCAACGCCAAAGCTCAACAGACAGCGCCACAGTGGCGGCGGAGTAAAGACATGTTGCACGTAGAGACATCGGACAGAAAGCGCATGGAGCGCCGCGACAAAGAGATGGTGCCGCGCGTGCTGTTGCGCGCGGTGGGCCTGCTTGTGGCCGCGTCTCTGCTGATCACTGTGTTTGCGCGGCTGACAGATCAGCCCCTGGCCGCGATGCCCCCCGACATCCCGATCATCGAGGAGCGGGTGTTGATCATCACCGGCTCTATGAGCGGGGCGGCCACGGTGACAGACGCACAAAGCGGCGAGTTGATCGCCGATTTGGATGCCACCGAGGGTGGCTTTGTAGCAGGCATCTGGCGCACCATGCGCCGGGAGCGTGGAAAATATGGGGTGGATCCGTCCGCCCCCATTCGGCTGGTCCGGTTTCAGGACGGCCATATCGCACTGCGCGATGATCTCACGCCCTGGCGGGCAGAGCTTATCGGTTTCGGTGTGGACAATACAGCCGTGTTCATGCGGCTGCTAAAAAGCAAACAAAACCAAGGGTAATGACATGATTTTTGCGAAGCGAAAGGAACAGGCCCCCTGCACGGTGGAGGTCTCTCATACATTCGAAAGTCTGCACGCCCATGTGCGGTTCAACAATGGGGCGGTCGTCCATCCGGGCGACGAGGTGATTGTCCACGGCGCGCCGGTTTTGGCAGCGTATGGCGAAGTAATCTCTGAGGATCGCACCGCCACCATCACCCGCGCCACGGCGTTGGAGCGGGCCTGGACCCGCCTCACCGGCGATCTGGAATTCATGGAGTTGTGCGAGTTTTCCTTTTCCGAGGAGGTCCGGCTATGAACGCGATGGCAGGCTTCACCGAAGCCGAGAAAAAGGCCCTGCGGGCCGAGGTCAACGAGACCACCGAAATGGCGACGGAAACCACGTTGCTGGATCCGCGCTTTTACACCACGGATTTTGACGAGATGGACCGCATCGATGTCAGCCCCGTGCGTGAGGAGTGGGATGTGCTGATGGACGAGCTGCGCTCGGACCCCAACAAAACCCACTTCAAGAAAAACGCGGACTGGGACGAGATTGATTTTGATGCGCTCGACCCCGAACTGCGCAAAGAGTTCATCGACTTCCTGGTGTCGTCCCTCACGGCCGAGTTCTCGGGCTGCGTGCTTTACAAAGAAATGAAGCGCCGGGGCAACAACGAAGAGATTTGCGAGCTGTTCTCGCTGATGAGCCGGGATGAGGCGCGCCATGCGGGCTTTATCAATGACGCGCTGCGCGAGGCCAATGTGGGCGTGAACCTTGGGTTCCTGACGAAGGCCAAGAAATACACCTATTTCAAGCCCAAGTTCATCTACTACGCCACGTACCTGTCCGAGAAGATCGGGTATGCGCGCTATATCACTATCTTCCGGCACCTGGAAAAGAACCCCGACCATCG
>JBCBNR010000072.1:0-10178 GCA_039821665.1 Pseudomonadota bacterium | reverse complement strand
ACAAGCCTATTTTGGCACCCTTGATGAAAGTCTGCCTGTCGGGCATCGCGGCCGCCCAGAGGACGTGGCCGATGCGATCCTGGCCTTGATGTCCAACCCGTTCATTACGGGTGCTACGCTGGACATAGATGGCGGGCAACCGGTTGGGGTGCACACCTAAACCTTGCCCCAGTGATCTGGGCGGATCCCACAAGGGCACCCGCCCAGAGCGGCCCGCTAAAGCGCGCCTGACCTCAGCCCGTTACTGCGGGAACATGATGTCCCGTTTGCCGGTTCCCATGAAATCCAACACATTGATGCAGACATCCGGGCCCGCGCAACGGTCACCGTGCAATTCGCCCGCTTTGATCAGCGTATAGGCCCCTTGGGCCGTGGCCTCCTCATGACCCTCTGCATCGATATGGACCCAGTTGCCTTGCACCGCGATACCCCAATAATCGTTGCTGTGGGTATGCGGCGGGATCTCGACCCCGGGTTGCAGGCGGAAGGCCCAGATGGCGTTGCCATCGTCCTCACTGCCCCAAAGGACCGCCATTTCGGCCCCGTCTAGGCCCGCAGGTTGCCAATCGACATCCTCGAACGGGAAAATATGCCCTTCTCCGGCATTCGCTGAGGTGGCCAACGAAAGGCCAAGGCCAGCGGCTAGGATCAGGCTTGCGAGGTTGAGTGAGTTTGCCATTGGGCGCTCCATCTCTTTTGCTTTGGGTTTGTGTTCAGACCACCGCACCGAAGATGCGGGGGCTTTGCGCCCCTTCGCGCACCAGCCCCCACGCACCGATTTGGTGTCTCACCCCGGCAAAGGAGACCGAGTAGTTACCCAAGTCAATTAGGTACCCATGAGTAACTATATAGGCTCTAAGTATCTCGGCATGACAGCCGATCCTTCCCGACCGGCCGCACGACGCCCGGCGGGGGCAGGCTTAGCCCGATCACATGGTTGACGGGCGTGTCAGAGATGCTGTTTGAAATGTGCAGCGAGGTGATTGGCGGCCTGCGCAACCAGCCCGTCATCATCATAGAACGCTGTCTGGTTTGGTCCGTCCAGCCAATGGATGGGCCGCGCATTCGGCAGGTTTGCGTGAAACTTCCGCGCCCAAGCTGGGGACAAGCCATTTTCGGAATGGACCATTGCCACAGGAATATCGACCTGTGGCGCCACATTTTGCACATCGAATGTCAAGAAATGCTCTCGCGACATGACGGCAAAGGCATTGGTGTAATTCGGCACGCCCGCGCGCGGGGTGGCGTAGTAGTCGTAGGTGGACTGAAGCGTCATAGCCGCGTCCCCGTCCAGGGCAGCGGCCGGGATCATCACCACCTCGCCGTCATCCTCATACCGTTTGCGCGCGGCGATGCCTTGATCCACCTTGGCCTGAAATCCGTCCGGGTCAGCGGCCCTCATGGCTGGCACGTCGCGGTAGTACCCCACAACCGTGCCCGCGGCGCGAAGGGCCGGTTGGCGCGCCGCCGTGTGCAGGGCGTAACCGGCGCCCAGGCACACACCGACCGCGCCCAGTCTGTCCGCATCGACTTGCCTGTGCGCCCCCAATGCGTCAACCGCCGCTACCAGATCCTCGATTTTGCGATGATAGTTTATATTGGCGCGGCGCTCCGCCGCTTTCACCATAGGACCGATGGTCAATGGCCAATCCGGCGATCCCCCGCGCGGCCAGCGCGTTGGCATAGACGCCTGTGACCTGCTCTTTCACCGACGTCATAGGGCCCGCGACAACCACTGCCGGAAATGGGCCATCGCCTTGCGGAAGATGCAGATCGCCAACCACCGTATCGCCCGCTACGTCAAAGGATATCCTGTTTTGCGACGCCATGGCTTAACCCCGGTTGCGAAAGTCGATGTTGCGCAGGATTTTCCCATCTTTGAGATACTGCAAGGACACACCGTCAACGACATTCAGGGTGCCGTCGATGGTTCGGGTGGCGCGCCAGTGGATCGCCAGTTTCTGCGGAGACTCCACAAAGACATCCAATGGCTCCCACGCTACGTCTGGGAATTTGCCTGCAAGCGTCCGCAAGAAACCCTCAATCTCGCCGCGACCTTTGAACGTGTGATCCATCGCGATCTCTTGATATTCCGCGTCATCATGAAACATGTCTGGAAATCGCTCGTAGGCTCGTGCGTTCCAATTGGAAAGGTAAGCCTGAGCATGGGACATTCCGGAAAAAACCGAGTGTGACACGGGGGGGGTCCTATTTTGCCAAGTTCAAATGTTGGAAGGCTCCAGCAGGTGAAGCCCCGGTACAGCCCCGCTAGAGCCATTGCACGCCCGCGCAGGACGCGTCTGGACAAAGGCTGCGCAGTTTAGTTACCTCAGTCAACTAGGTACCTAGAGGTAAGTTTGATGGTCGAAGGTGATGTTGAACCGGATGCGTTTTTGAAAGCGTGCCCATCTCGGGATGTTATGGCCCGGCTGGGCGAGAAATGGACGATGCTTGTTCTTGTGGCCCTCACGCCCGGTGCGATCCGGTTCGGCGCGCTTCACCGCCGCATCGAGGGCGTGTCACAAAAAATGTTGTCACAAACGCTGCGGCATTTGGAGGAGGACGGCATAGTCACCCGCACGGTGTTTGACGAACGCCCCTTGCGGGTGGAATACGCCCTGACCGAATTGGGTCTAAGCATCCTTCCCCTGGTTGCGGCGATCAAACGTTGGTCCGAGGACAACCTGCAAAAAATCGAGGCGAACCGGCGGACCTCAACCTAGCCTTGGCCGTGGTGCACTGAACAAGGGCGCGTTTGCCCCTGGATCCGCTGACACCTCACCGGCACGCTGACGGTGTCCGCCACCCAACCGTATATCGCGCGCTTGCCCGTGCGGCTGTCAGGCGACCCCCTGGCGGGGCTACCTGCGCTCCACATGTTGCAAGCGCGGTGCGTGGACATGGGTGCGCAAGGTCAAGGCAGCGACGACGCCTGCAATGGCACCAAAGAGATGCGCCTCCCACGAGACACCGGGCTGTCCGGGCAACACACCCAAGATCAACGAGCCGTAGAGCAGGCCCACCACCGCAGCGGCCCCCAGCGTTGTGGGCGAGCGATCCACCACGCCCCGGGCGACCAAAAAGCCGAACCAGCCAAAGACCAGCCCCGAGGCACCCACATGCACCGCCGGGCTGCCCAACAGCCAGACCGCAGCACCCCCTAACACCACGATTATGGCGTTCACCGCGACCAAGGCCCGGGTTGCGGTCGCGGCCAACAGCGACCCCATCAGCACCAGGGGCGGCGTGTTCGACATCAGATGCGCGAAACTGCCATGCAGAAAGGGCATCCCGACAATTCCGTCCAGCCCCACCATATGCCTGGGGATCAGACCGAAGGTGGGGTTGAGGCCATACCCCATCAGCCAGTTCAGGGTTTGAATGCCCCACAGCACCAGCACGAACAACGCAAGGGCGTTGAGCCGTGTCACAACCACGCGTCTGTCTTGCGAGCCGATCATGGTGCGCAGCATAGGCGCACGTGGGCGGTGATCAAGCCGCGTCTAGTCCTCGACCACCTCCAGGCGCACGCGGCGGAAGGTCAGGCCGTTGTCCGGCTTGCCTGGTGTGCTGGACGTCCCAAAAGTCTTGCTGTTGACGTGAAAGGACAGCATGCCGAAGTGGTTGATCTCGCTGCCCATGTCGTCATGGGCAAACTCGGTCATGACGCCGTTTGCGTCGCTAAGCTGACCGCTTAGCGTCAGGCCATCCGGCGTCTTGGTCACCCGCACGACACCGGTATAGTCGGTGTTGGGTTGGAAGGTGAACACCTCACCCCCCTCGGCCAACAGCTCATAGCCCTTATAGGTGCCCATCAGGCGGCCCATGGTCTTGGTCCGGATGTGGCGACGAACATCCACATTGTTCAATTCGGGATCGGCGCGGTTCACATCGAACGTCACCATGTAACCGGGCAATCCATTGTAAAGCGGGTTGGGTGCGCCGGATGAAGCGCTGAGATCGGCCAACAGGGCCGCGCGCTCTAGCCGGTCATGAAAGCCCACGCGCAAGGCGTCTTGGCGATCTTGGCCCACTGTTTGGGGCGTGGTGAACGCAAAGCTCGCTTGCAAGCTTTGCCCATCTGCCAGGGTTTGGGGCGGATAGGTGGTGCGAATGCCCCGGCCGGTTCCGCCTGAGACAAGGCCCAAGGCCCCGGGTGCGACCTCGATGGCCGCGCTGGCACTGGTGGTCCACCATACCGCACCGGTGGTGTCGGCCCCGCCGCTGCGGTCCCCATCGGCAAAGCTGTCATCGAACACCACCCCGGCGGTGGCGGGATTGGGCGGCGTGCCTTCAGCCGCCAGGGCCGCTGCCCGGGCCTTTTCCTGTTCGATGATCTTTTCCACCCAAGCGCCCCGGGGCGCCGGATCGTGAGAGGTGTCGAGCTTGTAGAACGTGACCAGGTCAAAATCCCGCTCGGGGTAGGGGCTGGAATTGTTGCCGGTATAGGCGCCTGCTTTGAAGAACATGAACTCATCGGCCACGCTAAAGCCGCTGTCGCGCATATCGAACGGCTCGGCCACCACCTCCGAGCCATCCTCGCGGATGATCTTGAGGTGCAGATAGGGGATGATCTTGTCGCCTTCTGTCACGCCGGTGACCTTGATCTCGTAGCTAAAAATCTCATCCAATGCGATCCCGTTTGCCGGGTTCTTGGCCCGGTCCGAACGGTTGCCGATGACATTGACACCCCGTTCCTTGCCCACCGCAGGGGCATGGATGAAATAGATCGAGCCGTTCTTGTTGCCCGGCAACTTGCGGTAATACAGCCGGATCGGCTCGTCATCTTTGGCGTGGATCTGGCCAATGACCACCCGCCCGATTTGCGAGTTCACTCCCATCCGCGTCACCTGGTTCACCGCCAATGTGGCGCGCATCACCCCATCGACCCCGGCGGCGTTGAACTTGGCTTCCAGCGGAGCGGACGAAAAGACCCAGTTGTTCTTGTTGGGATAGTCATTGGGATGACGGGTCTGAATGGTGTAATCGCCACGCCGCAGCATGCCGCGCAATTCAGTGCGGGTGTAGTTGGTGTTGGCACTGGTCTTGGCGCCTGCGGGCGTGACCCGGAACACCATGCCCCCTGTCACCGGGTCGGTGTAGAAATACCGCTCGTCGGTCCATCCTGCGGCCAATTCGTTTTCAAAGACGCTGTCGGATTTGCCGTCGCCATTGTCATCGGCGGGCGTGGTCACATACCAACCCAGCAGGTCAAAATTCTCGCCAGGGCTTTTTTCCGGGTCGAGACCGAACAGCCCGGTGCTTTGGCGCGGGGTCAAAACCGGCGTGGTGGGGCGGGCAACCTCGGTCCCGCAGCCCGAGACGCTGATCTCGACAATGGAGTTCCACTCATTGGCCTCGTTGCCCTCCGCCGCCACGCGGACATAGCGCGCTTGTGTGGGGGGCAGGGGGTGGTCTTCGAACGCCAACGTTGCCCCGCCCGACAGACCGCGGGGATGCGCAGGCGCGAACTGTGTGCCATCGACCGAGGTTTCAAGCGCGAAGGTCGCCTTGCGCTCGTTGCCCTTGTACCAAGCGATGCCGATGGATTTGACGGTTTGCACAGCGCCGAGATCGATCAGCAGATGCTTTGGCTCTCCCTGACCGAGGTTTGACCAACGGGAGTCCGGGTCGAAATTCCCGTCAATCGCATTTTGCGGCCCGTGGGTTTCCTCGTAGAGCCCGTCATCGGTGGAAGACACCAGCGTCAGGGGGCTGTTCCCGGTGCAGGTGGCAAACACGCTTGATGCGCTCAGCGCACAGATCAGCCCTGTCCAAGCCCACAGATGACCCTGTCCCATGGTGCGATCCTCCCTATTTTTCGTTCGTTGGTGATAACCATACTAGTAGACCAGTTTCTGTCAACGGTCCGGGCGTATCCCAGCCACAGGCGCGCGCAGGGCCACCTATCCTCTCCTTTTGCGCGCCTTTGGGGGCATTTCGCTGTTGGCAACCTGCCCTCAAAGGCTGCAAGACTGTCGCCCAAGACAACAGGAGGAACCCAATCATGAAAACTATGCTCGGCCGTGTGGCCGCAACCGCCCTGGTCGTCGCGTTTGCAGGCGAGGCTATGGCCACCGAATGGAACGTGTCCCTGTGGGGCAAGCGCCGCGCCTTCACAGAGCATGTGGAGAAACTGGCCGAACTGGTCAGCGAGAAAACGGGTGGCGAATTTACCCTCAACATCTCCTATGGCGGTCTGTCCAAGAACCGCGAGAACCTCGATGGTATCTCCATCGGCGCGTTCGAGATGGCACAGTTCTGCGCAGGCTATCACCGGGACAAGAACCCCTCGATCACGGTTCTGGAACTGCCGTTCTTGGGCGTGACCTCGCTGGAGCAAGAGATTGCCCTATCCATGGCCGTTTACGAGCATCCCGCAACCGTGGCCGACCTGGGCCGCTGGAATGCGACGCTTTTGATGCCGTCGCCTTTGCCTCAGTACAACATCGTTGGCACCGGTGATGCGCCCAGCACGCTGGCCGATTTCGAAGGGCTCGCCGTGCGCGCCACAGGCGGCATCGGTGCCGCGATGGAGGCAATCGGCGCAGTCCCTACCTCCATGTCCGCCACCGAGGTCCGCCAAGCCATGGACAGCGGTGTGGTCAAAGCGGTCAGCTTCGCCCCCCATGCGCACATGTCGTTCGGCACCATCGAAAACGGCGCCTGGTGGACCACAAACCTGAACCCGGGCACCGTGAACTGCCCCGTGGTGGTGAACACCGACGCGCTTGCGTCCCTGTCCGATACCGAGCGCGATGCGCTTCTGGGTTCGATCGATGAGGCGTTGGACCATTACGTGGCCAACTACAACGGCGCGACCATGGATGCCTGGGGCCCTGCCCTGGAAGAGCGTGGGATTACACGCGTGACCTTCGCAGACGCCGAGATCGCAGCGTTTAAAGAGGCAGCAGCCGCCCCTGCCGCGACCGCGTGGATCGAGCAGAACACGGCTGCCGGTCTGCCCGCGCAGGAGCTGTATGACATGGTCACCGGCATGATTGCCGACGGCAGCTAAGCCACAGCGCAGCCGCCCTGCGCTGCGCGCGGGGCGGCATGCACACCACACGACGGATCGGAAAGCCCAACCATGGCCACAGCCTCGCTTGTCCGCACGGATGACAGCTTGCTCAGCCGCCTTGATCGGCTTTTGCTGCGGGTCGAGCGTGTGTTGGCCCTGCTCAGCGGCCTTGCGGTGTTCTCCCTTATGGTTTTGGCCGTGGTCTCGGTCTCGGGGCGCAACGGGTTCAATCAACCGGTGCCCGGCTATGTGGACTGGATCGAACAGGCGATGCCGTTGATCGCGTTTATGGGCGTGGCCTTTGTGATGCGCGAGGGCGGGCATATCCGCATGGACATCGTTGTGGGCCTCTTGCGGGGTCGCGCGCTGTATGTGGTGGAGCTGATCACCACCCTGGCCATTCTGGTACTGATGATCCTGCTGGTCTGGGGCACTTGGTCCCACTTCCAGCGCTCGTTTGATTTCAACGCCCCGATGTGGAGCCGGGACAGCTCCATGGACATCGCCCTGCCGATCTGGCCGGCCAAACTGCTGGCACCGGTGGCCTTTGGCGTACTGTGCTTGCGCCTGATCCTGCAGGCCTGGGGCTATGGGCGTGCGGCGGTCACGGGCGAGGCCATCGCGGTGCCGCTGATCGCGGATGCGGCCAAACAGGCCGAGCTAGAGGCCGACCAGCTGAAGGGGCCCGGCTGATGGAACCCATCGATATCGGTCTGTGGGTGACCGGCCTGATGCTGGTTCTTGTGGTTCTGGGGATGCGGGTTGCCTTTGCGGCGGCCTTGGCCGGTCTGGTGGGCCTGATTTGGATCTTTTGGTCCAAGAAGGGCTACGACCCAGACGAGTTTGGCTGGGCGTTGGGCGTCGCTGTGAAAACCGCGGGGCAGGTGCCCCATTCCAAGGTGTCCTCGCAAGCGCTCAGCCTGATCCCCACGTTTATTCTGATCGGGTACCTGGCCTATTACGCAGGCCTCACCAAAGCCCTGTTCGAGGCGGCTAAGCGCTGGATTGCCTGGGTGCCGGGGGGGCTTGCGGTCTCGACTGTATTTGCCACTGCGGGCTTTGCCGCTGTGTCTGGCGCGTCCGTTGCGACCTCGGCTGTCTTCGCGCGCATCGCCATTCCCGAGATGTTGGCCATTGGCTACGACAAGCGCTTTGCGGCCGGTGTGGTGGCGGCGGGCGGAACCTTGGCCTCGTTGATCCCACCCTCGGCGATCCTGGTGATCTACGCGATCATCGTGGAACAGGATGTGGGCAAGTTGTTGCTGGCGGGCTTTATTCCCGGCGCTTTTTCCGCCCTGATCTACGGCCTTTTGATCATTGGCATGGCGCTGACCCTCAAAAACTTTGGGCCCCCCGTGGGTGGTTTTACCTGGCGAGAGCGTTTGGTGTCCCTGCCGCCTGCTTTGCCGATCATCTTCGTGGTCGTGACGATCATCTGTTTTGTCTACAATCCGTTCGGGGGCGACGCCTGGGGCACACCCACGGAAGGCGGGGCCATTGGCGCCTTCGTGGTCTTTCTGGTGGCGCTTTATCGCGGCATGCGCTGGCCCCAGCTGAAAGATGCCCTGATCGAAACCGCCAAGCTAAGCGTGATGATTTTTACCATCATCTGGGGCGTGCTGATCTATGTGCGCTTCCTGGGCTTTGCGGATCTGCCAGGGGCGTTTTCAGACTGGATCACCTCGCTGACCCTGTCGCCCATGCTGATCCTGGTGTGCATCCTTCTGGCCTATGCGGTTCTGGGCATGTTTATGGACGCCATCGGCATGCTGCTTTTGACGCTACCGGTGGTCTATCCGGCGGTCATGGCCCTCAATGGTGGCGAGTTCGTCAGCGCCGAGGACAGCACGTTTGGCATGTCCGGGCCCATGTGCGCCATCTGGTTTGGTATTCTGGTGGTCAAAATGGCGGAGTTCTGTCTGATCACCCCGCCCATTGGCCTGAACTGTTTTGTCGTGGCAGGCGTACGAGATGATCTGAGCGTGCAGGACGTGTTCAAAGGCGTCACCCCGTTCTTTGTCGCCGATGCCATCACCATTGCGCTGTTGGTGGCCTTCCCCGCCATTGTCCTGTGGCTGCCCAGCCTCGCCTGACGGCTGGCCGCTGCGCGCGCCTTGGATTGGGCTTCAAG
Source organism: Pseudomonadota bacterium (assembly GCA_039821665.1). Classification (GTDB taxonomy): domain Bacteria; phylum Pseudomonadota; class Alphaproteobacteria; order Rhodobacterales; family Rhodobacteraceae; genus CANLSM01. Next base: position 1,026 of record JBCBNR010000072.1, on the reverse strand, counting down.
CGTTCAAACTGCGGGCCAGGTGTCTGACAAACGGTAGCCTTCGGGCCAGGGGTCGGATGCATCCAACATATGTTGATGGGTGCCGGTCACCCAAGCCCGGCCCGAAATTTGCGGAACAATCGCCGGATGACCTGCAACCTGCGTGTCCGCCAAAATTTGCCCGTCAAAGCGCGAACCGATCAGCGAGCGGGCCACCAACCGATCGCCCACATCCATCCGCCCTTGTGCGCGCAACAGGGCCATGCGTGCGGACACAGCCGTCCCGGTGGGCGAGCGGTCCACTTTGCCTGGCTGGATCGTGACGGCAGAGTGCGTGGTCAACTGGCCCTCTGCCTCCTCCAGCGCGCCGGCAAACAGGCAGAACGAAAAGTGGGTCCAATCCGGTTGCGTGGGATGGGCAAAGGTCAACTGCGCATTCGCAGCGGCCAGGATGCGCATGCCAAGTTCGGCCAGTTGGCGTGCCTCGCTTGGGTGAAACGTCACCCCCAGCCTTGGGGCATCGACGATCACGAAACTGTCGCCGCCATAGGCGGGTCGACCCGCAAAGGGCCCAGGCCTTCGACCTCCAGCCGTGCCGCGTCTTGCACCACGAAGGACGGCAGGTTCTGTACATGGATGCAGCGCGCCTTTGCGCCGTCGCAGTCCGCACGGACCCGGACCAACCCGCCAGGGGCCTCCAGCACCAAGTCGGTGTTGGGGCTGTGCATCGGCAAAATCCCGGTGTCGAGCAGCACCGTGGCCACGCAGATCGCGTTGGACCCAGACATGGGCGGCATGTCCTGAGGCTCCATAATGATAAAGCCCATCTGTGCCTGCGGGTGCTTGGGTGGGACCAGCAGATTGACGTGGCGAAACACCCCGCCCCGAGGCTCGTTGAGCATAAACCTATGAAGTCGCTGATCCTGGGCAAGCCAACGCCGCTGATCCCACAGGGTTTCGCCCGGCGGGGGGGCGACGCCGCCCACGATGACATCGCCCACTTCCCCTTCTGCATGGGCCGAGACGACGTGGATGGTCTTGCAGATG
>JBCBNR010000071.1:0-10247 GCA_039821665.1 Pseudomonadota bacterium | reverse complement strand
GCAGAGGGGTTTTTATGGACCGTGCGCACCCATCTGCACCTGACCGCAGGTCGTGCGTTGGAGCAGTTGACATTCGACATGCAGGTCGAGGTCGCCCGCGTGCTGGGCTATGAGGACCGGGATGGACGCTTGGCGGTTGAGTTGTTCATGCAGGACTATTTCAGCCATGCCCGCGAGGTGGGCGAGCTGACGCGGGTGTTCTTGACGGGCCTGGAAGCACAGCATGTCAAGGCCAAGCCGTCCTTGCGCGCGCGCCTCTTCTCGGCGCTGAGTTTTTCCGAGCCCGAGGTGGGCGAGGGGTTTGTCGTGCGCAACGGACGGCTAGATTATGAGAGCGCCGATTGCATCAAAGAGGATCCGATTTGGATCTTCCGCCTGTTCAAAACCGGGTTGGAGACCGGCTATCTGATCCATCCCGATGCCATGCGGCTGCTGCGCGCCAACCTGGACCTGGTCGAGGGACCGCTGCGCAACGATCCCCGGGCGGCGGAGGCGTTTTTGTCCCTGATGCTGGAGTATCACGACCCCGAGCGCGCCTTGCGGCGGATGAACGAGCTGGGCGTGCTGGGGGCCTATATCCCCGAGTTTGGGCGGATCGTGGCGATGATGCAGTTTAACATGTACCACCACTACACCGTGGACGAGCACACCATCCGCTGCATCGCTGAGCTTGCCTATATCGAAGCCTCGCAACTGGAAAGTGAGCTGCCTTTGGTCAGCGAGGTGCTGCGCAAAGGTGTCAATCGCCGGGTACTTTATGTGGCCCTGTTGCTGCATGATATCGGCAAGGGCCTGCCGGAGGATCATTCCGACGTGGGCGCGCGTCTGGCCCAAGATATCGCCCCGCGCTTGGGCCTCAGCGAGGACGAGGTGGAGACGGTGGTGTGGCTGGTCCAGAACCACCTGGTGATGTCCGACGTGGCGCAGAAACGCGACATCAGCGATGTGCGCACAGTGTCGGAGTTTGCGAAAATCGTGGAAAGCCCCAGCCGGTTGAAGCTGTTGACCGTGCTGACCGTGTGCGACATCCGCGGCGTTGGCCCGAATGTGTGGAACAACTGGAAGGCGATGTTGCTGCGCGGGCTGTACCGGCAGACCATCGCGCACCTAACGGGGCAGGTCCATGGCTCGCGCCCCGAGCGGGTGGAGACCGCCAAAGAGGCGCTGGTGGACGCATTGGAAGGGTGGCCCCCCCCCTTGATCGATGCCGAGTTGGAGCGCCATTACGATGCCTTCTGGCTGGGTCTCGACACGGACACCCATGCGATGTTCGCGCGCATGATGACCCAGATCAAACCTGACGAACCGGTCAGTGCCATTGACCATGATCCCAGCCGGGACGCGACCCGCGCGCTGTTTGTGATGCCGGATCATCCGGGCATATTCTCGCGCATGTCGGGGGCCTTGGCGTTGGTGGGGGCTAATGTGGTCGAGGCGCGGATCTATACATCGTCCGATGGCATCGCGACGGCGGCGTTTTGGATCCAGGACCGCGAGGGGGTGTCTTACGAAAAGGCCCGTCTGACGCGCCTGCGCAGCACGATCAAAAAGACCCTGCGCGGCGAGGTCTTGGCGCGCGAGGCGCTTAAAGACAAGGATCGCGAGAAAAAGCGCGAGCGTGATTTCGTTGTGCCGACGGAGATCACCTTCGACAATGACGGCTCGGACATCTATACGATCATCGAGGTGGACACTCGGGACCGCCCTGGCCTTTTGTTTGATCTGACCCGGACGCTGACAGCCAACAACATCTCTATCGCCTCGGCGATCATCGCGACCTATGGCAAGCAGGCGGTGGACAGTTTTTACGTCAAAGACCTGTTTGGGCTGAAAATCCACGCACCCCAAAAGCAGGCACACTTGGCCGATCGGTTGCGCGCGGCCATCCAAGAAGGGTTCGAGAGGGCCGGGGGGTGACCCGCGCCATTCGCCTGCTGCCCGCCTTCATGACCGTGGGCGTTTGGACCATGGCAAGCCGCATCTTGGGCTTTGTGCGCGACATCTTGATCGCGGCGACCTTGGGCGCAGGCCCGGTGGCGGAGGCGTTTTTGATCGCCTTTGCCTTGCCCAACATGTTTCGCCGGTTCTTTGCGGAAGGGGCGTTCAACACGGCGTTTGTGCCCATGTTCTCCAAACGTCTAGAGGCGGGCGAGGCGCCGCTTGCGTTTGCGCGCGAGGCGTTTTCGGGGCTGTTTGTGGTGCTGTTGGCGGTGGTGGTGCTAGCCCATGTGGCGATGCCTTGGCTGGTGTTTGCCATGGCCTCGGGTTTTGCGGGTGATGAGAGGTTCGATCTGGCGGTCGGGTTTGGACGGGTGGCGTTTCCCTACATTCTGTTTATATCGCTTGCCGCCCTGGCCAGCGGGGTGCTGAACGCCACCGGACGCTTTGCTGTGGCGGCCGCAGCGCCTGTTGTGCTGAACATAATCTTTATCGCAGCCATGGTGGGCGCGGGCGGTTTGGGCTGGGATGTGGGCCGCGCCCTGGTCTGGTCGGTGCCCGTGGCGGGCATCGCCCAGCTGGCCCTGGTATGGGCTGCTGCCCGGCACGCGGGTTTTGCCCTTCACCTGCACTGGCCCCGGTTGAGCCCTGAAATGAAGCGCTTGGCGGTGATTGCGGCCCCGGCCGCACTTGCGGGCGGGGTGGTTCAGATCAACTTGCTGGTGGGCCGCCAGGTTGCGTCGTTTACGGAAGGGGCGGTGGCCTGGCTGTCCTATGCGGACAGGCTGTACCAATTGCCCTTGGGCGTGGTGGGGATTGCCATTGGCATCGTTCTGTTGCCGGCCCTGACCCGGCAGTTGCAGGCAGGTGAAAGTCAGGCCGCGCGCGACAGTGTCAACCGGGCGTTGGAGTTTACGCTTTTGTTGACCCTGCCTGCGGCGGTGGCCCTGGTTGTGGTGCCGCTGCCCCTGGTCTCGGTTCTTTTTGAGCGCGGTGCGTTCGGAGCCGAGGATGCGCGGGCCACAGCCCTGGCGGTTGCGATCTACGGTCTGGGCCTGCCGGCCTTTGTGCTTCAAAAGGTCTATGCGCCGGTGTTTTTTGCCCGCGAGAACACGGTCACGCCGTTTCGATTTGCCCTGATCTCAATGGTCGTGAATGGGGTGCTGGCTGTGGGGCTTTTGCCGGTGGTGGGATATCTGGCCGCGGCCATCGGCACGACCATGTCGGGTTGGGTGATGGTCGCCCTTTTGTGGTGGGGCGCGCGCAAGCTTGACCCAGAGCTGCGGCTTGATGTGCGGCTGACCCGGGTGGTGCCCCGGCTGGCTTTGGCCGCGGTTGGCATGGGGCTTGCGCTGCTCGCGCTGCACTGGGCCTTGGGGGATGCGTTTGTCACACCGGGCTGGCGATATGGCGCGTTGACGGGGCTGGTTGGTCTGGGCGCGGGTGTCTATGGGGCCTTGGTGCTGGGATTGGGGGCCCTGTCCTTGGGTGACTTGACGCGCGCCTTGCGGCGGGGGTGAGCGGGCACCGGGGGGCTCTGCCCCGTCCCTTCGGGACTCCCCGGGATATTTTTGCAAAAATGATGGAGTCCGTAGCGTCTCGAAAACACCGAGAGGTGTTTTAGCGTAGGACGGGCGAAGCCCAGGAAGCGTCTCGAAAACGCCGAGAGGCGTTTTAGCCTAGGACGGGCGAAGCCCAGGCAGGACGCGTTAGCGCAAGGACAAGCGGAGCTTTGGGCGCGCCTATCTGTTGCGCAGTCGGTTGCGCCAGCCCCGGATACGCGCAGCACTGCCCGGGCCCACCAGGAAGCTGAGGCCGAAGCCTGCTGCAAACCCACCGATATCCGCGCTGAGGCTGCCGATGGCGCCGAAGGCCACCCAGAAGATCAGTTGAAAGATGATCAGCGCAATGGGCAAGCGGAAGGCATTTGCCGGGTTGTCGCCCCGGCGTTTTGCGATCTGCAACAATGCAAAGCTGTACATTCCCATCACCCCGTAGACCGGGGGAAAGGCGCCGATCAGCAGCTCTTGGCTGGGTTCCAAGAGCCCGAAGGTCAAGGCGCCCGCGCAGGTGCTGAGCACAAAGACTGTGCAGACCGACAGGGCGGAGAAGACCCGACCCACCACGTTTCCCAGTGCGAGCAGGATCACCGCAGCGATCAGGGCCGACACAAAGCTGTCGCCCACCAGCGGGTAGCTGAACAGCCGGTAGGTGCCCTGAATGGGGAACTGCCAGTTGACCAGCATCCAATCGAACAGGGGGTCGAAAAAGCCCAAGCTTTGGATCGCCGTTGACCGCCAACCCACCGCCGAGGGCCCGCCGATCAGTCCGCGTTCCGCGAGGCTGAGGATCACCTCTGGCACCAGGATCAGGGCAGCCAGCGCCCAGATCACCGGTGGCAGGGGGTTGAACGGGGCAGCGTTGGCGTTGGGGTCGTACATCGTGTCTTTGGCTCCGGTTGACGCGGCGCGCCCGTGCAGGCATCTAGCGACCGGATGTAGCCCAAGCTGGAGCAGATGGCCATGACCGCGCAAACCCATGCCCCTCGCGTCTTTTCCGGCGTGCAGCCGACGGGCAACCTGACGCTTGGCAACTATCTTGGCGCCGTGAAGCGGTTCGTTGAGATGCAAAGCCAGGGGGTGGAGACGATCTATTGCATGGTCGATCTGCATGCGATCACAGCCGGTTGGCCCGGGCGCACGGCCCTGCGCGATGCAACGCGAGAATTGGCAGCGGCGTTCATCGCCTGCGGTTTGGATCCCTCACGCTCGATCCTATTCAACCAGTCCCAGGTGCCGGCGCATACCCAATTGGCTTGGCTGTTCAATTGTACTGCGCGGCTGGGGTGGATGAACCGCATGACCCAGTTCAAGGACAAGGCGGGCAAAAATGCCGAGGCCGCGAGCGTGGGCCTTTACACATATCCCGCGCTGATGGCCGCAGACATTCTGGTGTATCACGCGACCCACGTGCCCGTGGGCGAGGATCAACGCCAGCATTTGGAGCTGGCGCGCGACATTGCGATCAAGTTCAACAACGACTTTGACGCGCCTGATTTCTTCCCGGTGCCCGAGCCCTTGATCGAGGGCGCGGCGACCCGTGTGATGAGCCTGCGGGACGGCAGCAAGAAGATGTCGAAATCCGACCCGTCGGACATGAGCCGGATCAACCTGACCGATGATGCCGACACGATCGTCAAGAAGTTCAAGAAGGCCAAGACCGACCCCGAGCCTTTGCCCGAGCGCTACGAGGACCTGGAGGGGCGCGACGAAGCGCGCAACCTGGTCAATATCTATGCGGCCCTTGCCGAGGTAACCCCGCAGGCAGCGCTTGACCCGTTCGCAGGCGCGCAGTTTGGCACGTTCAAACCTGCATTGGCCGAGCTTGCGGTGGAGAAGCTTGCCCCGATCTCGGACAGAATGTCTGAGTTGATGGCCGATAAGGCCGAAATTGACCGCATCTTAGGCGATGGGGCGGACCGCGCTGCGGCCCTGGCCGAGCCGATTTTAGACAAAGCCTACGACTTTACAGGCTTTTTGGCGTCGCGAGGCTAAAAAGGCCCTCCCCCTCCGGGGAGAGGGCCCCCAAGCGTTAGGCGGCCTTGCGGCGGCGCAGGGCGAGCAGCCCCAGACCTGTGGCCAACAGAGGCAGTGTGGCGGGCACAGGCACGGTTGCGACGCTGCTGTATTCGACCACATACCCGTCGAGGTAAGCGGTGTTGAACAGGTCATTCCAGTTGCCCGAGTACCACTGACCGGCGCGTGCATACATCTGAACGTAATCCTCTCCGCCGCCAGCATCATTGGGCTCGCCAGGGTGCCAGTTGCCATAGGTCATCAACTGACCGGCTTCGGGGCCGGAATTGTAGACGAATGTTCCCTCTTGCGCCGCATCGGAGCCGCTGATCCAAGGGTTTGTTACGGCGGACTGACCTTCCACGAGGGCCTGAACGAAAGCATTTTCGCCCGCGCTGGTGATGGTCGCAAGATAGCCGGTCATGCCCATGAAGGATTGGTTCAGAGCATGCGTCGGGGCATCCTGACCCAAGGTACGGGTCATAGCGACGTCATACCAGTGGCCATTGCCGCCAGAGGCAACGGTCCATTGAACGGGGATGGCTTGAACGGCGGTGGCTGACGCAAGAAGCAGGCCAGCGAAAGCAAATGACAGTTTCATCTTTTGGGGGCTCCAGAACAGGTTACGCGCCTAGCCTTTGGGGCAGGCGAGTCACCGATAGTCTGAGGATCTGGCCAAAACCCGCCTGGGATTTCGACAAAATTGCGAAGAATGCGATGCATTTCCTGACCGAAGGTGCAGGTCCGTCCACGATTGCCGCAATCTAAGCTTTACGTTTTCGCCCCAGGGTCCGCCCCGCAGGTTCATGCTGAGGCGGGCAATATGGTCACTGGAAACGAGCTGCCGATCGATACGTCGGCTAGTGCTGCGGAGATGGCGGATGCCATGTTCGGCGATGGCATCACGGTTCTGAATGCCAGCTACACCGGGGCGGACAGCGCCTCCGGCGTGTATTCTGATGGGCAGGCTGTCATGCCCGGTGTGGCCCCGTCGGATACGGGCGTCATCCTGTCCACGGGTAAGGCCGAGGATATCACCCAAAGCAGTGGCGACGCCAACCGCTCCGCCGGGACAACGACCAACCATCAAAACCCTGGTGATGCGCAATTGACGGCGATGTCGGGGCAGCAAACCTTTGATGCCGCGGTGTTCGAGGCGGAGTTTGTGCCAGCGGGCAGCACCCTGACCATGCAGGTGGTGTTTTCGTCCGAGGAGTATTTGGAGTATGTGAACTCGGGCTTCAACGACGCGGTCGGGGTCTGGGTGAACGGTGTGAAGGCTGAGTTGAGCGTCGGCTCGGGCGACATCACAATCGACAATATCAACACCTCCAGCAACGCCAACCTTTACGTGGACAATCCCGCCGCGGCGGAAGTGGCGAATACGGAAATGGACGGCTTTACCGTCACCTTGACCCTAAAGGCGCCAGTGGTCCCCGGTCAGACCAATGACATCAAGATCGCGATCGCCGATGGTGGCGATGGGGCCTATGACAGCAACCTTATGATCGCGGGCAACAGCGTGCAGACCGCTCTGGTCGCGGGCGATGATACGGTGGAGCTTTTCGGGACCAAGGCGCAAAGCCTGGATGTTTTGGCCAATGACACCAGTGACGCGGGTGATCTGCAGATCACCCATATCAACGGCCAGCCGGTAAACGCGGGTGACACTGTCGTTCTGCCCACGGGCGAGGAGATCACGCTGGAGCTTGATGGCACCTTTACCTTGGTGTCGGACGGGGATGTGGGCGAAAACACCTTTGCCTATACGGTGGAGGATGGGGACGGTAACTCGGACGTGGCCTTTGTCACCGTGGACACCAACCCGCCCTGTTTCGTTGCTGGTGTGTTGATCGACACGCCGCAAGGCCCACGCCCGGTGGAGGATCTGGCCGCGGGCGATGCGGTGATCACCCGGGACCACGGGGTGCAGCCGCTTAGATGGGTGGGCAAGACCAAGCGCCGGGCGTTGGGTGAGGATGGGCCGGTTCGCTTTGCCGCGGGCGCGCTGGGGGACCATGATGCCCAGGAACTGTCGCCCAACCACCGGGTGTTGTTGGCGGGTGCCTGGGCAGAGGCGATGTTTGGACAGGTCGAGGTGCTGGTCAAAGCCAAGGACCTGGTTAACGGCCAAAGCATCACCCGCCGCCTGGACGGGGCGTCTGTGATCTATGTCCATCTGCTTTTTGACCGGCACGAGGTGGTCTGCGCGGGGGGGCTACACTCGGAAAGCTACCACCCGGATGTGCAAACGGTGGCAGGCTTTGACGCCAGCACCCGGGCAGAGATGCTGCGCCTGTTCCCGGACTTGGCCCATGGCACGCCGGATGCTGCCTTTGCGCTTGCCAGGCCGGTTCTGCGCAGCAGCGAAAGCCCGCTGCTCGGCGGTTCTGCGCGCAGCTGACGGTGCTGCGCGCCCGGTTTTGGGACGCGCGGTCTCAGCCAGCCAATGGCATCCCTTTACGGGCTTGCGCGTGCTGCGCGTTTTGCCCAGACTGACGCCTGCCCACCGTGCAGGAGCCCTCATGCGCAAGTTTCTGGTCGTCCTAGACGACACACCCGAATGCATCAACGCGATGCGCTTTGCCGCCATCCGTGCCCACAAAACCGGCGGAGGGGTGGAGTTGTTGGCGATCATCCCGCCTGAGGAGTTTCAGCACTGGATCGGGGTGGCTGAACGCATGCGCGCAGAGGCCCACGCGCGCATCCATGCCCATTACGAAATCTTCAAAGGCGAGTTGGAAAAGAAGGAAGGGATCACCCCGACCCTGGCCATTCGCGAGGGCGAGCGGGTCTCGGAGGTTCTAAGCCACATCCAGGAAGATAAAGAGATCGGCGTCTTGGTTCTCGGCGCACGCGCCAAGGGCGACGGACCAGGCCCGCTGGTCGCGGATCTGGTGGGTCGGCACGTCAACGAGATGCGTGTTCCTATCACGGTGGTGCCAGGCACCATGACCAAAGAGGAAATCGTGGCGGTCAGCTGACCGGCGTCACTGGCGCGTCTCAAACGCACCGACCAGCGCTTCGGTTTGCCCGCCATTCGCCGTTGACTGTCCTTTGCCCAGCAACACACCCGACAGGGTTTCTGCACCTGGTCCAAAAAACTTGCCAAGGAAATTTGTGTCTGCGGTGGTCAAGACGCGGCCAGTGTCCAACTCGACATTGCTGAGGTCCAGCGTTCCAGAGACCCCGGCTGACCCAACGGTACCCGCCATCGTGCCAACCACCCCATTTGGCCCTTGGGTTGCCGTTCCGGTGAGTGTGCCAAGTCCAAAATCAACATCTACGCCCAGGTCCGTGAGAAAAAAATCGACACTCGCCTCGATGGGGTTGCTCACAAAGGCAACCAACTCGCCCGTGTAGTTTGTCACCAGGGTCGGGAGGTTGCCCTGCGGTGCCTCTAACCCAACCGTGGCAAACAGGATCTGGACACCTTGTTGTGTTCCAACGCCGGTGAGAAGGATGACGTCGTTGTTGAGCGTAGATCCCGTTAAAAGCTGAGAAAAGACCGAACCCTGGTACTCACCGTTGTTCAAATCGCCACTGAGCAAAGTTGCAACGTCAAAAACAGTCCCGTTGCCCAGGGAAATGAGCAAGCTGCCATCTGTCGCCGTCTCGCTAAGCTCGGCACCCAAAAAGACGCCGTCTGCAAAATACTCGTTCCCAAACTGCTTGACGCTCAGTCTTGCGGCGACACCGGTCAGTCCAGAGGATTGTGCCTCGCTTTGGGCTGTGGCCCCCCCACCTGGGTGCAAGCTTGGTGCGGGAAGCGAAACAAACTGAGGATCGCCTATACTGACACTTTCAAACACCGGGGCAGGCTCGCTTGGTTCATTTGAACCTGATCCTCCGCCACAGGCGCAAAGAAAGCCGATACACAATAAAAGAAGGAGGCGCGCCATCACATCACCCTAAAACATTAAGATTTTAGGTTAGATGTGCCCCATTCCCTTTACAATCTAACATAAGGCTAGGTGCTGATTTAGAACCGTTCCAATCTACTTGACGAAAGCGCTCGGGATTGCCACATTGACGTGACCTCTTGAAAGGCCGCTGAGATGTTCATTCAGACCGAATCCACGCCCAACCCCGCCACGCTGAAATTTTTGCCGGGCCAGACCGTTCTGCCCACAGGCACAGCCGATTTCCCCAGTGCTCAGGCTGCCGGCACCTCGCCCCTGGCGCAGCGTATCTTTGGTGTAGATGGGGTGGAGGGTGTGTTTTTCGGCCCGGATTTCGTGACCGTCACCAAGGCCGATCCTGTGGATTGGGCCCATATCAAACCCAGCATCCTTGGCGCGATCATGGAGCATTTCCAGTCTGGCCAGGCGGTGATGGAAGGGGATGCGGGCACGGTGGGCCACGCAGAACATGACGGACCGGATGGCCATATCGTGGGCCAGATCAAAGAGCTGCTAGACACCCGGGTGCGCCCTGCGGTGGCCCAAGATGGCGGCGACATCACCTTCCACGGGTTCGAGCGTGGGGTGGTCTATTTGCACATGCAAGGGGCCTGCGCGGGCTGCCCATCCTCGACCATGACCTTGAAAATGGGCATCGAGAACCTGCTGCGCCACTATATCCCCGAAGTGACCGAGGTGCGCCCGGTTGCCGCCTAAGGCTGCGTACACCCTTGCCTTTGACACAACGGCCGCGCATTGCGCGGCCGCTTTGCTTTGTGACGGTCGGGTCTGCGCGTCCGAGGTCCAACCCATGGCCAAGGGGCAGGTGGAC